>NZ_JBSGIV010000076.1:0-27695 GCF_053605225.1 Micromonospora sp. NPDC003944 | reverse complement strand
GTGTAGTCGAACTTCTCCACGGCCCGGATCAGGCCGAGGTTGCCCTCCTGGATCAGGTCGAGGAACGCCATGCCACGGCCGGTGTAGCGCTTGGCCAGCGACACCACCAGTCGGAGGTTCGCCTCCAGGAGGTGGTTCTTGGCCCGCTCGCCGTCCCGGGAGATCCAGCCCAGGTCGCGGACCATCTCCCGGACGAGCTTCTCCTCGCCCTCGTCGGCAGCCCGCAGCCGCTCGGCGGCGTAGAGCCCGGCCTCGATCCGCTTGGCCAGCTCCACCTCCTGCTCGGCGTTGAGCAGCGGAACCTTGCCGATCTGCTTCAGGTACGCACGGACGGAGTCGGCGGAGGCGGTCAGCTCGGCGTCGCGTCGCGCCTGCTTGAGGGCCTCGGACTCCTCGTCGTCCCACTCGAAGTCGTTGTCGGTCGCCGAGGCGGCGGCGTCGGTCTCGGCGGCCTGGGTCAGCTCGGCCGGCTCCTCGACCACCACGTCCTCGATGGCGGCGGCCAGCTCCTCCGGGTCGATCTCGCCCTCGGCGCCCTCGCCCTTGGCCTTGCCGGCTGCCTTGGTCGGCTTGGCTCCGGCCGCCGCGGCCACCGTCGCCTTGGTGGCCCGGGTCGACCGGGTCGCCTTCGCCGGCGCTCCGGCGGTGGCCTCGGCGGCGGCGCCGGTCGCCTTGCGGGCGGCCACCTTGCGCGGGGCCGGCGTCGACGGGGTGTCGTCGGCGGAGGGTGCCTGCTTCGGGGCCGGCGCGGCGGCCTTCTTGGTGGTCTTGGCGGTGGTGGCCCGGGACGCCGGCGTGGTCGAGCGGGCCGCGGCGACGCGGCGACGGGTGCTCGCCGAGCCGTCGACCACCACGGTCACTCCCGCCTCGGAGAGCGCCCGCAGGATCTTCTTGGCCTGGGCCGGAGTCACCTCGGCGGTCTCGACGGTGCGCGCGAGCTGGGCCGACGTCAGCTGACCACCGGCGCTCTGCGCGTGGGCGATCAGGGTGTCGGTGAGCGAGCGAACGTCGGCGCCGGGCTGGCGGGGTTCTGTCACGAATGACCTTCCGGAGGCGAAGAGCGGGCACGGCGGGATCGTCCAGCGCAGCGAGGGTTACCGTGCCGGGCGATGTGGTTGAGGGACCCTCGTGTCACGGTCCGGCCGGTGGTCGGCGGTCCGTGCCGCGTGGGCAGGGGTGAATTGTAACGCCGTCTGCGGCGATCATCCTGCTCCGCACCGCGTACCACCGGTGAGGACCGGCAGTGCGGCGGAGATGTGGACTTTGCGGCAATGATAGCCGCGTGGCCGCAGTCAGGCGCTCCTCGTCGATGGGATCGGCGCGCGGGTCGGGCCTGACCTGCCGTCTGAGCAGCCAGGACCAGGTCAGCGTGGTGGTCGCCGGGGTGCGCGGGTAGGTCACCGAGGTGGCTGGCGATGTGCCCGTCAGGTCGCGGTTGGGCAACGGTTGTGAGCCGAGCATGGACGGGATCGTAGGCACTTAAGCCACAATACCGGATCTAAAGGGGCGTATTGGGCAACGTCGGCCGCTCGCGCCGGTCGGGCGGGTCCGGGCTGCGGCCTTCGCGGCGGTTGTCCGTACCGAAGACCCTGGTCTGGCGCCGTCGCGCGGCGTCCGGAACGATGATCTTCGGAAGTCGGGTCGGTGGGTTCACCCATCCACATGCACTCGGAGTGCGAAAAGAGGCGAACCATGACCAACTCGGCGACGACGCCTGAGGAACTGCTCACCATCGCGGTGGAGGTGGCTCGGGACGCGGCGGACACCGCGTACCGGATGCGCACCGAGGGGGTCGTGGTCGCTGCCACCAAGAGCACCGTCACCGATGTGGTCACCGCCGCCGACCGGGCGGTCGAGCGGCAGATCCTCGCCGCGCTTGCCGCGCGGCGTCCGGACGACTCGGTGCTCGGCGAGGAGTACGGCGAGGGGGACTCCGGCGCGGCGCGCAGTGGGGTGCGCTGGATCGTCGACCCGATCGACGGCACGGTGAACTACCTGTACGGGTTGTCGCACTCCGCTGTCTCACTGGCCGCCGAGGTGGACGGGGTGGTGGTCGCCGGCGTCGTGCGCAACGTGAGCACCGGGGAGCAGTGGACCGCCACCGCCGGCGGCGGGGCCTGGCGCGACGGTGTCCGGCTGCGCTGCTCCGACGAGGCCGACCTGGGTCAGGCGCTGGTCGGCACCGGCTTCGGTTACGCCGCCGCCCGTCGGGTGCACCAGGCGCAGGTGGTGGCCGGGCTGATCGCGCACGTACGGGACATCCGTCGGCTCGGTGCCGCCGCGCTGGACCTCTGCCTGGTCGCCGAGGGGCGGCTCGACGCGTACTTCGAGAAGGGTCTTGCCGCCTGGGACCTGGCGGCGGGCGGGCTGGTGGCCGCCGAGGCGGGGGTCCTGGTCGCCGGCCTGGCCGGTCGGCCGCCGGGGCCGGATCTGGTGGTCGCGGCCCCGCCCGCGCTCTTCGTGCCGCTGCACGATCGGTTGGCCGCGCTGGACGCCTCCGGCGGGCCCTGACCGGCCGACCCGGCGCGGCCGGCCGGTCAGGCCGTCACTTCTTGGCGGGTGGCGACGGGCAGGAGCCCGGAGGCGCCTCCGGCGGGCCCGAGTCGCCGAGCGACTGGTTGACCTCGGTGGTGGTGGCGAGCTGCTGGAAGCCGTTGCCCAGCACCACGTCCACGGTGTCGTCGGCGCGCTTCGGGTCGTAGCCCGGGGTGGCGTTGTTCAGGAAGTACGCCTGGAGCAGGTGCGCGGAGCCGACGCCCTTCGGGCCGAACCGCAGCACCGCGACTCTGTCGATCTTCTTCTCGTTGCCGGTCTTCTTGACCTGGAACTGCCGGTTGCCGAACTCGTCGGCGACGGACTGGGCCAGACCGGGCTGATCCGTGGCGTTGTAAACGTTGATCTTGACGTCCTTGCGCTCGCGCAGGGTCAGGTCCGCAAGCGGCCAGCCCTCGGGGCAACCCGCCGCGGTGCCCGCGTTGCCCTGGCTGTCGCGGACCACGGCCACGACGACGAAGACCAGGGCGATGACCGCCAACAGGCCGACGACGACGAGTGCTCGCACGCGCGCAAAACTCATCAGGGCACTCCCCGGACCTCAGGTGGGTGGTGACAGCCAGGAACGATCGCTCAGGCCGCCGGCCGTCGAATACGCCGCTGAGGTTAACGGTTGTCCGGCCGTCGCGTGGAAACAGCCCGACATGCCGGCGCGCCGACCGCGAACCGGGTACTACTACCCCTATCTTCGTGTCGCCTGAATCACATTGGGAACAACTTCGCGTGCGGGGGCGTACATCTCAGCCGCAAGGGCGGTATACATGCCTCGCCCAAGGGGGGGTAAGGTTCCGCGCTCGCAGGGGAGTCGCCCCAGCGAGCTCGACCCGTTCGGTCCTCGGGTCGGGTGCCCGACACAAGTGGTGGCCGGCCAGCGGAACCGAAACAGCGTCGTCCGGCGTTACAACCGGAAGCGACAACATCGATATGGGAGAGTGAAACCGATGGCCACCGACTACGACGCCCCGCGTCGCGACGAGGTCGACCTCGGCGAGGACAGCCTGGAAGAGCTCAAGGCACGGCGCGTCGACTCACAGTCGGGCGCGGTGGACGTCGACGAGGCCGAGGTGGCCGAGAGCTTCGAGCTGCCCGGTGCCGATCTGGCCGACGAGGAGCTCACGGTCAAGGTGCTTCCGATGCAGCAGGACGAGTTCCGGTGCGCCCGCTGCTTCCTGGTCCACCACCGTAGCCAGCTGGCAGTCGAGCGTAACGGCGAGCTGATCTGTCGCGAGTGCGTCTGACAACCACGACACCGGCGGCGGCCTCCTGAACGGGGCCGCCGCTCCCGGTGTAGGCATGCGGCCGTGGTGGGTACCTGCTTGACTCGTAGCGGGTAGCCACAGCACCGGGAGGTCCGATGAGCGATCGAGGCGGCACCACCGACGGCGGCACGGGCGACCTTCACGCCACCGGCGGCGCGGACGACCTCGGCGCCACCGTCGCGGCGTTGACCGCGGACGACATCGAGCCGGCCCGACGCCGCCAACTGCTGACCCGGATGGTCGGGCAGGCCCGCGCCCGGGGCATCTCCGACCTGTTCAAGCCCCGCGCCGCCGTGCGCTGGATGGTCGACACCGTCGCCGAGATCGCCCCGCACGTGCCGGTACGGGACCTGGACACACTGCGTCGGCACTTCCCCGGCCTGGACGACGCCGCCCTGGCCGACCGGCTCATCCGTAACGCGTCGAGGACCACCGCCGCGATCGGCGCGGCCGGTGGAGGCGTCGCCGCCGTCGAGTGGGCGGTGGCCCCGACCCTGCTCTCCGCGCCGGTGCTGCTCGCCGCCGAGACCGTGGCCGTGGTGGCGGTGGAGCTGAAACTCGTCGGCGAGCTGCACGAGATCCACGGTGTGGCGCTACCGGCCGGCGGCAGTCAACGAGCGGTAGCCCTGGTGCACTCCTGGGCCACCCAACGTGGCGTCAACCCGATGGTGCCCGGGGTGGGAGTGGGAGCGGTGCTCGGCACCGCCGCCCGCAAGGAGTTGCGGGAGATGCTGCTGCGGCGCTTCGGTCGTAACCTCACCACGCTCGGGCCGTTCCTGACCGGCGCCGCGGTGGCCAGCTTCCTCAACCGCCGGGCCACCCAGCAGATGGCCGACCAGCTCCAGGTCGACCTGCGTCGGCGGGGCATCGCCCGACCCGCGCCACCGACAGCCCTCCCCGGCCCGCCGACCGGCACCTGAGCGGTCAGCTCAGCCGGGCTCGCCCGCGGCCGGGCGAGCGGCCGTCACGGCGTCCCGCGCGGTCAGCACCGCCTCGGCCAGCTCGACCGGGTGCCGGGTGCTCACCACCCAGAACGGGGTCGGATCCGCGGGGTCGTCGAGGACCACCTGCACGGCACCGCCGATCCACGGTCGCTGCACCACGAAGGCGAGCGGGTCCGCGCCGACGCCGAGCACCTCACGTCGGCCGGCCACGTCCAGCGGCACGACGTCGGCCACGAAACGGACCGGCAGGCGGGCGTCGTCCACCCGCAGCTCGGCGTCGGCCACCCCGACCCGGATTCGACCCAGCCACCACAGGCCGGCCGCGGTGAGCGGCAGCAGCACGGCGAACGGCAGCCAGGCGCGTACACCGGAGGCGCCCATCCAGATCTCGACGGCCAGCAGGGCGGCGGCCACCAAACCGGCCAGCCACAGCCACCAGGGCAGATCCAGCCGTTCGGTGTACGCCGAGCGGGCGGCGGCCGGCGGCTGATCGGCGGACGGGGAGGGCGACATGCTCACTCCTGCGAGGGTACGGCGCACGGCGGCTCGACGAACCGGCAGGATGGCAGGGTCACCCCGCGAACCGGACGAAGAGAGGGGACCCGTGACCGACGTCGTACCCGTGCCCGTGCGGCTGCTCGACCCGGAGCTGCCGCTGCCCACGTACGCCCATCCCGGCGACGCCGGAGCCGACCTGGTGGCGGCCGCGGACGTGGAGCTGCCACCCGGCGGCCGTGCCCTGGTGCCCACCGGCGTGGCCATCGCGCTGCCGGACGGGTACGTGGGCCTGGTCCATCCCCGCTCCGGTCTGGCGGCCAGGCTCGGCGTGACGGTGCTCAACGCGCCCGGTACGGTCGACGCCGGCTACCGGGGTGAGATCCTGGTCAACCTGATCAATCATGATCGGGATGTGCCGGCGAAGATCTCCCGCGGCGACCGGATCGCGCAGCTCGTGGTCCAGCAGGTCGCGCGGGCGCGGTTCGAGCCGGTGGTCGAGCTGCCCGCGTCCCGGCGCGGCGCCGGTGGGCACGGTTCCACCGGTGGGCACGCCGGGCTGGTGCCGTCGCCGACGGGCCAGGGCCGGGTCGAGCGGCGGCCTGACGAGCCGGGCCGCGGGCAGACGGAAGAGGTGGCAGGGTGAGTGTGAACAGCGGAGGGCAGGCGCAGTGATCTTCTCCCGAAAGCGGGCCGACGCCGAGCGGCAGACCCGTGACGAGCGGGCCACCCAGGTCCCGGACCAGGGCGATGCGGCGCCGACGCTGGAGCGCGGCCCGTACGACATCTCCGAGAGCTACGACGACGTGCAGCGGCTCGACCTGGGCAGCCTGCACATCCCGGCGATCGCCGACGTCGAGGTGCGGGTGCAGGCCGACCCGCAGGGTGTGATCCAGCAGGTGGTGCTGGTGCACGGCGACAACGCGCTCCAGTTGGGTGTCTTCGCCGCCCCGCGGTCCGAGGGGATCTGGGACGAGGTGCGCGAGGAGATCCGGCAGTCGCTGCTCCGCGACGGTGCGAACGCGCAGGAGGTCGCCGGCGAGTACGGCCCGGAGCTGCACGCCCAGGTGCCCACCCCGGACGGCCCGACGAACCTGCGGTTCGTCGGGGTCGACGGGCCGCGCTGGATGGTCCGGGGCGTGTTCCAGGGCCCGGTGGCCACCGATCCGGCCATGGCCGGGCCGCTCGTGGAGTGCCTGGACGGCCTGGTGGTCGACCGTGGGCAGGAGGCGAAGCCGGTCCGCGAGCCGCTGCCGCTGCGGCTGCCCCGGGAGGTCGCCGACCAGGCCGCGGCCGAGGCGGGCGACGCCGCCGCCGCGCCGCGTCAGGTCTGACCCGCGCGCACCGGCCCGCCGGAACCAGTCCCGTCGGCGTACGCTGGCGGCACGGTTCCGGCGCCGCCGGGGCCGGCCGGGGACGCGGCGAGCGTGGAGAGGGTGACGCGGAGGTCATGACGACCGACGAGGGCCGGGTGTCGCTGCGGCGCATCCTGCAGAGGTTCACCGCCAGCGAGGCCGAGATCGACGCGCAGGAGCTGCGTCGGGAGAGCGCCGAGTGCGGCGGGATCCCCGCCCAGCAGTGCTCCCGGGGGCAGTTGGTCTCGGTCGCCGGCCGGCTGCGCACGGTGGTCTACACGCCGCGCACCAACCTGCCGACCCTCGAGGCCGACCTGTACGACGGCAGCGACGTGGTGACCCTCGTCTGGCTGGGTCGACGGCACATCGCCGGGATCGAGCCGGGCCGGCACCTGACCGCCCGGGGCCGGGTGGCGGTGCGCGACGACCGCAAGGTCATCTACAACCCCTACTACGAGCTGGACTCGCCCAAGTGACGGCACTGCGGACGGAAGGCCGGCGATGACGACGGGACAGGACCGAGCGGCCCAGCCGGAGACCGACCCGCAGGGCGAGGAGCCGCTGCCGACGATCGCCGAGCAGATGGCCGACCAGCTCGGTGGCTGGCGTGGGCTCGTCGAGTCCAGCATCCCGGTGGTGGTCTTCGTCCTCGCCAACATCATCGGCGAGCTGCGGCCGGCGGTGATCGCCTCGGTCTCCGTCGCGGTGCTGATCGCCGGGGTGCGGCTGGCCCAGCGTCGGCCGATCCGGCACGCCGTCAACGGCCTGTTCGGCGTCGGCGTGGGGGCGGCCATCGCCTGGCGCACCGGCGACGAGCGTGACTTCTACCTTCCCGGCATCCTCTACGGCATCGGGTACGGGGTCGCCCTGCTGATCTCGGCGGCGATCCGGCAGCCCCTCGTCGGCTGGATCTGGTCGGTGCTGGTGGCGAAGGGCCGCTCGGAGTGGCGGGCCGACCCGAAGCTGGTGCGTACCTTCACCCAGCTGACCGTGCTCTGGGGTGTGGTCTGGCTGGCCAAGGTGGGCGTGCAGGCGGGGCTCTACCTGGCCCACCAGGACACCGCGCTGGGGGTTGCCCGGCTGGCGTTGGGCTACCCGCCCTACGCGCTGCTGCTGCTGATCACGGTCTGGACGGTGCGCCGGGTCACCCGGGAGTCGCCGCCGGCCCCGCTGCCCAGCGCCTGAGCGACGCCGGCCGCCCGGCCGGGGTCAGCGTGAGCCGCGGGTCCGTTCGACGCTGTCCGGCCCGAGGATCACCGCGCGGACCTGATCCTCCACCTCGGCGGTGCAGACGAAGATCAGCTCGTCGCCGGCCTCGATCGGGTCGTCCGGGCTGGGCACCAGGACCCGCTTGCCGCGCAGGATCGCGACCAGCGCGGAGTCGCGGGGCAGCGGCACGGCGTGCAGCGGCTGACCGACGTAGGGGGCGGTCGGCGGGAGGGTGATCTCGACGAGGTTCGCCTCGCCCTGTCGGAAGGTCATCAGCCGGACCAGGTCGCCGACGGTGACCGCCTCCTCGACCAGCGCGGCCATCACCCGTGGCTTGCTCACCGCCACGTCGACGCCCCACTGCTCGGTGAACAGCCACTCGTTCTCGGCCCGGTTGACCCGGGCCACCACCCGGGGCACCGCGAACTCGGTCTTGGCCAACAGCGACAGCACCAGGTTGGTCTTGTCGTCCCCGGTCGCCGCGACCACCACGTCGCACCCGGCGACGTCGGCCTCCTCCAGGCTGGTCAGCTCACACGCGTCGGCAAGCACCCACTCGGCGGCCGGCACCCGGTCCGGGCGCAGCATCTTGGGTTGGCGCTCGATCAGCATCACCTGGTGGCCGTTGTCGATCAACTCCTGGGCGATCGAGCGGCCCACGTTGCCCGCCCCCGCGATGGCGACCCGCATGGCTCAGAGCCCTCCTTCCGGCGGCGCCGCCGCCACCGACGTGACCGTCGCCACGATGTCATCGCTGACCAGCATGAACACCTGGTCACCCTCCTGCAGGACGGTGGAGCCGGTGGGCAGCGTGCCGATGCCGAAGCGGATCAGGTAGGCCACCCGCGCCCCGGTCGCCTCCTCGAGCGTCCGCACCGGTCGGCCGACCCAGTCCTTGTGGACGGGAACCTCGACGATCGACACCGTGCTCGTGGGGTCGCGGAAGATCTCCACGTTGCCCTCCGGCACCAGGTGTCGCAGCATCCGGTCCGCCGTCCACCGCACGGTGGCCACGGTGGGGATGCCCAGCCGTTCGTAGACCTGCGCCCGGCGCTGGTCGTAGATGCGGGCAGCGACCCGGGACACGCCGAACGTCTCACGGGCCAGCCGGGCCGAGATGATGTTGGAGTTGTCGCCGCTCGACACGGCCGCGAAGGCGTCCGCGCGCTCGATGCCGGCCTGCCGGAGCACCTCGCCGTCGAAACCCGCCCCGGTCACCGTGATCCCGGCGAAGTCGGGGCCGAGCCGGCGGAAGGCGTCGGCGTCCTGGTCGATCACCGCCACCGAGTGCCCTCGGGACTCCAGGCTGTGGGCGAGGGTCGACCCGACCCGGCCACACCCCATGATCACGACGTGCACGCTGTCCCTCCCAAGGTGCGTACCACCTCCGCTGCCGGTGGCCTTCCGAGTGCGAGCCTGCCATGTCCGGGGCGCGGGCGGCGACCGACCGTACCCCGCCGTCTCGCGCAACGGTGATCGCCCACCCCCGCGCCCCCGCCGTGGTGGTCGTACTCTTGGCGTTCGTGGCCAGTCCCACCTCGCTGGTGAAGCGACTTCTCCTCGGTCGACCGTTCCGGTCCGACCGGCTGCAGCACACCCTCCTGCCGAAGCGCATCGCGCTGCCCGTGTTCGCCTCCGACGCGCTGTCAAGCGTCGCGTACGCGCCCGACGAGATCCTGCTGACGCTCTCCATCGCCGGCGCCTCCGCGTACTTCTTCTCGCCCTGGATCGCCCTCGCGGTGGTCGTGGTCATGCTCACCGTGGTGGCGAGCTACCGGCAGAACGTGCACGCCTACCCCTCCGGCGGCGGCGACTACGAGGTCGCCACGGTCAACCTGGGGCCGAAGTTCGGCGTCGGGGTGGCAAGCGCCCTGCTCGTCGACTACGTGCTGACGGTGGCGGTGTCGGTCTCCTCCGGGGTTGCCAACCTCGGCTCGGTGGTGCCGTTCGTGGCCACCCACAAGGTCCTGATCGCGGTGAGCGCCGTGGTCCTGCTGACCGCGGTCAACCTGCGCGGCCTCCGCGAGTCGGGCACGGCGTTCGCCATCCCCACCTACGGCTTCGTCATCGTGATGCTCGGCATGCTGCTCACCGGGTTGTTCCGGGTCTTCGTGCTCGGCGACGACCTGCGCGCGCCGAGCGCCGACCTGGTGATCCAGGCCGAGCACAGCGTGACCGGCTTCGCACTTGTCTTCCTGCTGCTGCGGACCTTCAGCTCGGGTGCCGCCGCGCTGACCGGCGTGGAGGCGATCTCCAACGGCGTACCGGCGTTCAAGGCGCCGAAGAGCCGCAACGCCGCCACCACCCTGCTGCTGCTCGGCACCATCTCGGTGAGCATGCTTGTCGGGATCATCTGGCTGGCCCGGCTCACCCACCTGCAGTTCGTCGAGGACCCGGGTCTCCAGATCGTCTCCGGCCCCGACGGGTACGTGCAGAAGACGGTCACCGCCCAGCTCGGCGAGACGGTCTTCGGTTCCGGGTCGATCCTGCTCTACGTGCTGGCCGGGATGACCGCCCTGATCCTGTTCCTGGCCGCGAACACCGCGTTCAACGGCTTCCCGGTGCTCGGCTCGATCCTGGCGCAGGACCGCTACCTGCCCCGCCAGTTCCACACCCGGGGCGACCGGCTGGCCTTCTCCAACGGCATCAGCTTCCTCGCCCTCTTCGCGATCGTGCTCATCGTCGGCTTCCAGGCCGAGGTGACGAAGCTGATCCAGCTCTACATCGTCGGGGTCTTCGTCTCGTTCACCGTCTCCCAGGCCGGCATGATCCGACACTGGAACCGGCACCTGCGTACCGAACGGGACCCGGAGGCGCGCCGCCGGATGTACCGCTCCCGGGCGATCAACACCTTCGGCGCGGGCCTGACCGGCGCGGTGCTGGTGATCGTCCTGATCACCAAGTTCCTGCTCGGCGCCTGGATCGCGATCGCGGCGATGGCGGTGATCTACGTGTTGATGCTGGCGATCCGCCGGCACTACGACCGGATCGCCGTCGAGCTGACCCCGCCGGACGAGGGCCGGGCCGTGCTGCCCGCCCGCAACCACGCGATCGTGCTGGTCAGCAAGGTGCACCAGCCGACGCTGCGGGCCATCGCCTATGCCCGCGCCACCCGACCGGACACGCTCACCGCCGTGACCGTCAACGTGGACGAGAAGGACACCCGGGAGCTGCAGGCCGACTGGGAACGACGGGAGATGGCCATCCCGCTCACCGTGATCGACTCGCCGTACCGGGAGATCACCCGCCCGATCCTGGACTTCGTCGCCTCCACCCGCCGTAAGTCGCCCCGGGACGTGGTCACCGTGTTCATCCCGGAGTACGTGGTGGGCCGCTGGTGGGAGAACCTGCTGCACAACCAGAGCGCCCTGCGGCTCAAGGGCCGGCTGCTCTTCGAGCCGGGGGTGATGGTGGTCAGCGTGCCGTGGCAGCTCGCGTCGACGGCGAGCAAGAACCTGGACCGGCTGGACGCCACCCTGTCCCGGACCCCGGCGCGGGGGCCGCGGAGCACCGGGTCGCCGCTTGTCGCCGCCCCGCCGACGGTCTCCGCGCCGCCCGGCGAGGGGGAGCCGGAGGGCACCACGACGAAGGGGAACACCCGTGACTGAGTCGGGCGGTCAGCGGACCGCGACACCTCGCACGTCGCCCGTCGCGACCCCGGAACGGGGCCTGGCCGAGGCGGAGCGGGTCGAGCTGACCGTCGACGCGGTCGCCCCCGGCGGGCACTGTGTCGCCCGGGTCGACGGGCAGGTGGTCTTCGTCCGGCACGCGCTGCCAGGTGAACGGGTCATCGCCGAGGTCACCGAGGTGCACCGGGGGTTCGTCCGGGCCGACGCGGTGACCGTCCTGGAGCCCTCACCGGACCGGGTCGAGCCGCCCTGCCCGTACGCGAGGCCCGGTGCCTGCGGGGGCTGCGACCTCCAGCACGTCGCCCCGGCGGCGCAGCTGGCCTGGAAGACCGCCGTGGTACGCGAGCAGCTGGTCCGCCTCGGCGGGCTGACCGACGTCGAGCTGGACCGGCTCGGCGTCCGGGTCGAGGCGCTGCCCGGCGGGCTGCTCGGCTGGCGCTCCCGGGTCCGGTACGCGGTCGACGCCGCGGACCGGGCCGGCCTGCTCAAGCACCGCTCGCACGAGGTGGTGCCGATCGACCGCTGCCGGATCGCCCACCCGGCCATCCAGCACCTGCCGGTGCTCACCCCCACCGGGGCGCGCTGGCCGGCCGCCGAGGCGGTGGAGACCGTGGCCAGCACCGGCGGGGACGTGACCGTCACGGAGGTCCGCGACGGGATGCCCACCCCGGTCAGTGGCCCGACCGACGTCCGCGAGGTCGCCGCCGGACGAGACTGGACGCTGCCCGCGTCCGCCTTCTGGCAGGTGCACCCGGCCGCGGCGGACACCCTCTCCACGGCGGTGTTGGAGTTGCTGGACCCGCAGCCGGGCGAGACCGCCTGGGACCTCTACGGAGGCGCCGGGCTGTTCGCCGCCGGGCTGGCCGCGCGGGTCGGCGCGACCGGGCGGGTGACAGTCGTCGAAGCGGCGGAGCAGGGCGTCAGCGCCGCCCGGGAGAACCTCGCCGACCTGCCAGTCGTCGAGGTGGTGTCGGCCCGGGTGGAGACCGCGCTGGCCCGCCGACGGATCACCGGCCCGGTCGACGTGGTGGTGCTCGACCCGCCGCGCTCCGGTGCCGGCGCCCCGGTGGTCCGCGCGCTGGTTGCCGCCGGGCCCCGGGCGGTCGCGTACGTGGCCTGTGACCCGGCGGCCTTCGCCCGGGACGTACGCACCTTCGCCGACCACGGGTGGCGGCTGGCGGCGCTGCGGGGCTTCGACCTCTTTCCGATGACGCAGCACGTCGAGCAGGTCGGGCTGCTGCTCCCGCCGCCGGGCGAGCGGTAACGGGCAGCGGGCCGGGCTGCGGAGTACCGCACGGCCATTAGACTCTCCGGTCATGAGCGTTGAAGAGGACACGGCCAACCACGGCCGGCTGCTGAGGACGGTTCGCGGTCCGCAGGACGTCAAGCGGATGTCCGGCGAGGAGCTGGACGTCCTCGCCGCCGAGATCCGGGACTTCCTGATCGCCAAGGTCTCCCGTACCGGCGGTCACGTCGGGCCCAACCTCGGTGTGGTCGAGCTGACACTCGCCATGCATCGCGTCTTCGACTCCCCCCGGGACCGGCTCCTGTTCGACACCGGCCACCAGGCGTACGTACACAAGATCATTACCGGCCGTCAGGCCGGCTTCGACAAGCTCCGCCAGCGCGGCGGCCTCTCCGGCTACCCCAGCCAGGCGGAGAGCGAGCACGACCTCATCGAGAACTCGCACGCCTCCACCGCGCTGTCCTACGCCGACGGCCTGGCCAAGGCGTACGCCCTGCGGGGTGAGCAGCGCAGCGTCGTGGCCGTGGTCGGTGACGGTGCGCTCACCGGCGGCATGTGCTGGGAGGCACTGAACAACATCGCCACCGCCGGCAACTCTCTGGTGATCGTGGTCAACGACAACGGTCGCTCCTACTCGCCGACAATCGGCGGGCTGGCCGACCACCTCTCCTCGCTGCGGCTCAACCCCGGTTACGAGAAGGTCCTCGACACCGTCAAGGACGCCCTCGGCTCCACCCCGCTGGTCGGCAAGCCGATGTACGAGGTGCTGCACGCGGTCAAGAAGGGCATCAAGGACGCCGTCGCCCCGCAGGCCATGTTCGAGGACCTCGGCATCAAGTACGTGGGCCCGGTCGACGGGCACGACGTGACGGCGGTCGAGGCGGCGCTGCGCGCGGCCAAGAACTTCGGCGGCCCGGTCATCGTGCACGCCGTCACCCGCAAGGGCTACGGCTACCGCCCCGCCGAGGAGGACGACGCGGACTGCCTGCACGGCCCGAGCAGCGCCTTCGACGTGGAGACCGGCGCGTTGCTCGCCGCCCCGTCGGTGAAGTGGACGCACGTCTTCGCCGACGAGCTGCTGGCCGTCGCCGACGAACGTCCGGACGTGGTGGGCATCACCGCCGCCATGGCCGAGCCGACAGGCATCGCGAAGCTGGCCCGCAAGTACCCCGAGCGGGTGTACGACGTGGGCATCGCCGAGCAGCACGCCGCCACCTCGGCGGCCGGGCTGGCGCTCGGTGGTCTGCACCCCGTGGTCGCGGTCTACGCCACCTTCCTCAACCGCGCGTTCGACCAGGTTCTGCTGGACGTGGCGATGCACAAGCTGCCGGTGACCTTCGTACTGGACCGGGCGGGCATCACCGGCCCGGACGGGCCCAGCCACTACGGCATCTGGGACATGTCGGTCTTCGGGGTGGTGCCCGGGCTGCGGATCGCCGCCCCCCGCGACGCCGCCACCCTGCGGGAGGAGCTGCGCGAGGCGATGGCCGTCGACAACGGCCCCACCGTGCTGCGGTTCCCGACCGGCGCGGTCGCCGCGGACCTGCCGGCGCTGCGCCGGGTCGGCCCGGTCGACGTGCTGGCCGAGTCCGCCCGTACCGACGTGCTGCTCGTCGCCGTCGGCTCCTTCGGCCAGCTGGGCATGGAGGTGGCCGCCCGGGTCGCCGAGCACGGCTACGGCGTCACCGTCGTCGACCCGCGCTGGGTGCGTCCAGTCCCGGCGGAGCTTGTCGACCTGGCCGCCCGGCACCGGCTCGTGGTCAGCGTCGAGGACGGCGTCCGGGTCGGTGGGGTGGGCGACGCCCTCGCCCAGGCGATGCGCGACGCCGACGTCCGGGTGCCACTCAAGGACCTGGGTGTGCCGGCCGACTGGCACCCGCACGGCACCCGCGCGCAGATCCTCGCCGACCTGGGTCTGACCGCTCAGGACGTGGCCCGCAACGTCACCGGTTGGATCTCCGGCCTGGACGCCACCCCGGACCGCCTCACCCCGAGCGACGCAGCCGCACAGAACTGACCGCAAGCAACACGAGACGGCGGGCACCCCTCCAAGGGGTGCCCGCCGCCTCGCATAGTCCCGTCGCGCCCCGCCCCGCCATCCCCGCGCCGCGCCCCGCCCCGCCATCCCCGCGCCCCGCCGTGCCCCGCCATCCCCGCCGTGCCCCGCCATCCTCTGTCGATCAAGGACTAGTGGTGGGCGGATGGTGATGATTCGCGACTTTTGTAGGGCACCACAAGTCCATGATCGACGGGGGCGGGGCGGGGCGGCGGTGAGGGTGCGGTGCGAGGGTGTCGTGCGGGGGTGCGGCGCCGCGTTCCGCTGCCCCGCTCGCTGATCTTGCACTTTCGGTCGGCGTAACGCCCCTTGAGCCCGATTTGTCGGCACAGAAAGTGCAAGATCGCGGGGCGCGGGGCGCGGGGCGCGGGGCGCGAGGGCGCGGGGCGCGGGGGCGGCGGGCGCGAGGGCGCGGTTAGCGGGGGGAGACGGAGCGGTAGTGGGTTTTGTCGGTGTTGGCGAGGCTGTAGGTCTGGGAGCGGGACGGGGTGGGAACGACCACCAGGCCGGGGCGCTCGACCAGCAGCGGAGTGCCGGGCGGGACGGACAGAGAACTGTCCCGGGTGGGCCGCCAGCTCAGCACCACGAGCGGCTGGCCGGGCACCGGCAGTTGGTACGCCTGCAACGGGGTGGCCCGGTCGGCGGGTGAGACGACGGGGGCGCTCCCGTCGGCCGGTCGGTAGACCACCGCCGTCATCGCGCCGGCGTCGGTGTCCCAGCTCAGTTGCTGCAACTCGGCCGCCTCGCCGCCGCCGAGGGCGACGTCGCCGAGCGAGCGTACGGTGAGCTTCGCCATCGGCCAGGAGGTCGGCACCGAGCGCGGGGCGTCCCGGTCCCCGATCCGGCGCGGGATGCTGCCGAACGGGCCCCGATCGCCGCCCAGCACGCAGGTGTCCAGGCCGGTGAGCGCCCGCCGACCCGTGCCGGACTCGTCGCGGACCAGTGGATAGCGCGGATCGACGGTGCCGGTGCCCAGGTCGAGCAGCCGGTCGGCGGCCCGCCCACGGGGCAGCGACTCGGTGCTGCGTAGGGTCGCGGTCACGCCGACGGCCGTGCAGGACGGCACGTCGACAGGCGCGCTGAGGCCGTCCGCGATTGTCAACGTCCGGTCCCGGGGGCCGAGCAGGGTCTGCACCCGGGCCGAGACCAGATAGCGCCGGCCGCCGGGCGTCTGCACCGGCAGCACGTCGGAGTAGACGAGGTAACCCGGGTCGGTGTACTCGGTGGCACGGGTCACCGCGTAGCTGTCTCCCGCACGGGTGAGTTGCAGCAGCCAGGACGCGCTTTCGCCGGGCACGTCCGCGGCGACGAGCGCCACCGGGGCGCCGTCGACCCGGCCGGAGAAGAGGATGCCGGACGAGGGCAGGTGCGCGCGGTCGTCGGCCGGCGACCGCCAGCCCCGGACCGCCGTGGTGACCGCCGCCGTCGCCGTGGCGTCACCGGAGAGGTCGCCGCGGGGTGGCCACACCGCAAGCGTGCCGTCCAGGCTGTCGTACCCGACCCGGAGGTCCTGCGGCTTGCGCTCCGCTACCGGACCACAGGCCGTGCCGGCCAGCAGCGCGCTCAGCAGGACGGGAAGCGCCCTGCCGTACCGACGGCCTGGAGTCACCTGGCCCGCCCCCGATCGCTTCACCGTCGCTGTCGGAAAGCGCCATAGTACGAGATGTCCGGTGCGGAGCCCCAGTTGGCCGTCCCTCGAACCGCCACAATGGACACCACCGGGGCTTTAGGGTGATTTGGTTGCTCCGGTAGACTCCGCCGACTGTGACGCCTGCCGAGTCCCGCGCCCTGTCCGCGCCGCACCCGGAGGCGGCAGCCGACTCCGCCGAGATGGTGAGTTACCGCACACCTGTCGGCCTCTTCGCCGGCCCGCCCGCGCTGACCGCACCCACCACACCGGCCGAGCCCACCACGGAACCGGCCGAGCCCGCTGCGCCGGCCGAGCCCGCTGCGCCGGCCGAGCCCGCTGCGCCGGCCGAGCCCACCACGGAACCGGCCGAGCCCACCACGCCAGCCGAGCCCACCACGCCAGCCGAGACCGCAGCCCCGACCGAGCCCGCCGCTGCGGCGCGGGCGGGGTGGCGGCGGTGGCGGTGGACTCGGCGTCGGCAGCACCTGGCGGTCGGCGGGCTGTTCCTGCTCGCCGCGCTCTGGGTGACCAGCCGGATCTGGCTGGACCCTTCCGGCCGGGTGGCCTCGCTCTACACCGGGGACCCGGCCCAGGTGCAGTTCTTCCTGGCCCACTCGGTACGCGTGGTGCTGCACGGCGAGTATCCGTTCTACACCGAGCAGTTCAACTACCCGGACGGCGTCAACCTGATGGCCAACACGGCCGTGCTGGCGCTCGGCATCCCGATGGTCCCGGTGACGCTGCTCTTCGGGCCGGCGGTCTCCTTTGTGGTGCTGGTCACGCTCGGCCTCGCCGGCACCGCCATGGCCTGGTACCTGATGCTCTCCCGGCACCTGGTGCGGACCCCGCTCGCGGCGGCGGTCGGCGGCTGGTTCTGCGGGTTCTCGCCAGCGATGCTCTCGCACGCCAGTTGGCACCCGAACATCATCAGCCAGTTCCTGCTGCCGTTCATCGTGTGGCGGGTGCTGGTGCTCACCCGCTCGCAGAAGCCGGTGCGGGACGGGGCCCTGCTGGCCCTGCTGGTGACCGCGCAGGCGTTCATCAACGAGGAGATCCTGCTCTTCACGGCCCTGGCCTGCGGGGTCTTCCTCCTGGCGGTGCTTGCCCAGGAGCCGGCCCGGTGGCGGGCGGCGTGGCGGCCGCTTGGCGCCGGCGTGCTGACCTGCGCGTTGCTGGCCGGGGCGCTGCTGGCGTACCCGCTCTACGTGCAGTTCGCCGGGCCGATGGCCTACCACGGCCTCAGCGACGCGGTGCAGGACTACGGCAACGACATCGCCGCCTTCTTCGCTCAGGGGTCGCCCACCCTCGGCGGCAACCAGCGCGCCAACATCAACCTGGCGCCGAACTACTCGGAGGAGAACGCTTTCTTCGGCTGGAGCCTGTCGCTGCTGGCCATCGGCATCGTGGTCTGGCTACGCCGGGAGTTGATCGTTCGGGCGCTCGCGGCGACCGGCGTGTTCTTCGCCGTGCTCTCCCTCGGCGAGCGGGTGTCCTGGTGGGACCGGGAGCTAATCACCGGGCCGTGGCAGTGGTTGGTCCACCTGCCGCTGTTGGACGCGGTGGTGCCGACCCGGTTCGGGCTGATCACCAGTGTGGTGGTCGGTCTGTTGCTCGCGCTCGCCGTCGAGCGGGCCTGGGCGCTGCGTCCGGCCGACCGGCGTACCGTCCGGGTGCTCACCGCCGCGGGCCTGGCCTTCGCGCTGCTGCCGATCGCACCGATGCCGCTGCGGATGGTCACCCGACCGCCGGT
The DNA here is from genome assembly GCF_053605225.1 of Micromonospora sp. NPDC003944. Classification (NCBI taxonomy): domain Bacteria; kingdom Bacillati; phylum Actinomycetota; class Actinomycetes; order Micromonosporales; family Micromonosporaceae; genus Micromonospora; species Micromonospora sp. NPDC003944. Next base: position 9,569 of record NZ_JBSGIV010000076.1, on the reverse strand, counting down.
GCCGGACTTCATCACGGCGGACCGTTGGCGGGCGTACGTGGGGCCGGACCAGACGCTCGTGCCGATCCCGGTGCCCAGCATGGGGAACACGCACGGCATGCGCTGGGCGGCGGCCACCAACCTCGACTTCAAGATCCCCGGCGGTTACTTCCTGGCGCCCCGCAACGGCAACACCGGTGACGCGGGCCGGTTCGGCGGTCGCCCCAGCGGGGTGGGTCAACTGCTGGAGGAGGTGGCGACCACCGGCCGTACGCCGAAGCTCGACGACCGGCAGCGGCGGCGCTTCACCGACGAGCTGCGGCACTGGCGGGCGGCGATCCTGGTGCTGCCGGTGCGGCAGCAGAACGCCGAGCCACTGCGACGTACGGTCGAGGAGTTGGTCGGCCCCGGCCGCCAGGAGTTGGATGTCTGGCTCTGGGACGTCCGGACGCTCAGCGACCGTTCGGTCTGATGACCACCGGGACGACGTCCCCGGAGACCTCGTCCGCGGCGACGGTCGGCACGTCCCGTCCGGCCTGGCTGCGGGACGCGCTCGTGGTCGCCGGCTACCTGGGCCTCGCCGTGGTGGTGACGAGCGGGCAGTGGGGTCGCCCGTGGTCGCTGTTCCACCAGGCGGGTGACCAGATCCTCTTCGAGTGGATGCTGGCCCACGCGGCCCACGCGGTGGCCGACGGGGAGAACCCGCTCTTCAGCGCCGGGTTGAACGCGCCCGACGGGTTCAACCTGATGGCGAACACGTCGGTGCTCGGCCTGGGTGTCCCGCTGACCCCGGTCACCCTGCTGTTCGGCTCGCAGGTGGCGTTCTGCGTGGCGGTCGTCTGCTGCCTCGCCGGTACCGCCGCCGCCTGGTACGTGCTGCTGTGCCGCCGGCTGGTCAGCACCCGGACCGCGGCCGCGGTGGGTGGGCTGATCTGTGGCTTCGCCCCGGGCATGATCGCTCAGGCCGGTGCGCACCTGCACATCGCCGCGCAGTTCCTGGTGCCCGCCATCCTCGCCCTGGTGTTCCGGCCCGCCTCGGACGCGGCCCGGCCCGACGTGTGGCGGCCCGGCGTCTGCCTCGGGCTGCTGCTCGTCTGGCAGGTCTTCATCGGTGAGGAGGTGCTGGTCTTCCTGGCGCTCGCGGCCGGGGTCTTCGCGCTGGCCTACGCGCTCGCCGACCGGGTGGCCGCACGGTGTCTCGTGCCGGCCCTCCTCGGCCGGCTCTCGGTGGCCGCCGGGGTGGCGGCGGTGCTGCTGGCGTACCCGCTGTGGTTCCAGTTCCACGGCCCGCAGCGCTACTCCGGGATGGCGTTCGCGACGCAGGCCTTCCAACTGGACATCGCCTCGTTCACCGCGTCGGCCCGGCAGACCGTGCTCGGTGACGACTGGCTGCCGGGGTTGCTCGCGCCGAACCCGACCGAGGAGAACTCTTTCTTCGGCCCGGGTCTGCTGGTGCTCGCCGTGGTGATCGTGATCTGGCAGTGGAGACGACCGCTGGTCCGGGCGCTGGCCGTCTGTGGCGTCGTCTTCGCGGTGCTCTCGCTCGGCGCCGAGTTGCGGGTGGACGGTGCGGCGACCGGCATTCCGGGGCCGTACCGGCTGTTCGGCGGGCTGCCGCTGCTCGACCTCGCGGTGCCGGCCCGGTTCGCGCTGGTCTGCGTACCGGTGCTCGGTGTGCTGGTGGCGCTGTCCCTGGACCGGGTCCGGGCGGCGGGTGGGTCGACGGTGGCGTCGGGCCTGCCGGTGCGGCTGCTGTGGGCCGGCGCGGTCGCCGCCGCACTGCTGCCGCTGACGCCGACGCCGATCCGCGTGGTGCCGGTCGCGCCGGTGCCGGCGTTCGTCGCGGCCGGCGGCTGGCGTCCGCTGGTGCCGCCCGGTCGGACCATCGTCGCGGTGCCTCCGGTCACCGGCGCCGGACGCAGCCCGGCGATGTTCTGGTCCGCCCGTACCGGCCTGGCGTTCGACGCGCCGGGCGGCTACTTCATCGGCCCCAGCGGCCCGGACGACCCGGCGGCCCGGTGGGGCGCGCCGGATCGGCCCACGTCGGTGCTGCTCCGGCAGGTGGCCGAGACCGGCGTGGTGCCGGTGCTCACCGACGCCGACCGTCGTCAGGCCGTCGAGGACCTGCGGCACTGGCGTGCCGCGGTGGTCGTCCTCGGCCACCTGGAGCACGGCGACCCGGTCCGCCGAACCGTCGACGACCTGCTCGGCCCGGGCCGACCTGTCGACGGCGGATGGCTGTGGGACGTCCGGGACCGCGTCGGCTGAGCTGGCCGGTGGCGCGGCCTCCGGCTAACCCACCAGGGCGCGCACGTCCCAGACCCAGACGTCGTCGACCCGCTGCGCCGGCCCGAGCAGCGCGGTGACCAGATCCCGGAGCACCGCCTCGCGGGGGTGCGCCCCGAGCACGACCACCGACGCCCGCCAGAAACGCAGGTCCTCGACGGCCTGGCGGCGGTTCTCGTCGGTCAGCGCCGGGAGGGTGCCACTGTCCATGGTGGAGTAGATGAGGGTGCTCGTCGGTCGGTTCGGCGCGCCGAAGACTCCCTCACCCAGCTCGTTCGGGCCGATGAAGTAGCCGCCCGGAACGGGGAACTCCTGCCCGGTCAACGCACTCCACCGCAGCGTGGGCAGGCCGTGCACGTTGCTCGGGATCGGCACCGGCACCAGGGTTCGACCCGCTGGCACGTACGGCCGCCAACCGCCCGCGGTGATGAAGTGCGGCGGCGGGTCGATCTGCTGGGCGGGCAGCGGCCGGGGGAAGAGCGGCAGCACGGCGAGGGCGACCGCCGCGTACCCCACCGGGCGCAGCCACCGACGGCGCGCCGCGACCGCCGCGGCGGCGACCTCGTCGGACACCGCCGGGGTCGCTCCGGTCGTGCGCTGGGCCGGCACCCGCGGCCGGTCGGCAGGCGGGCGCCCCTGGCGGTACGCGGCGTCCCAGGTCAACGCGAGGAGTACGCCCACCGCGGCGGCGACCACGAGCGTCAACCGGGTCGGCATCATCATCTCGACGAGCGGCAGGTCGTCCGACACGTACGACCACGGGCCGCGGATGTCGGTCTCCACACCGTCGAAGCGCACGAACGGCCCGATCGCGGCCACGCTGAACACCACGACGAGCACCGCGACGATCCGGGTGGCGAGCGAGCGGCGGAACAGCAGCACCAGCGCCACCACCGAGAGCAGCACCAGCGGCCAACCGAACCAGGTGTTCTGTTCGGTCAGGCCGATCGTCTTCTCCACGGCCGGGTCACCAGCCCAGGTGTCGCGGGCGAAGGTGACGAAGGCGACCAGGTCCTCGCCCCAGTTGTGGAACACGCCGCCCTGCAGGCCCCGGTACGACTGTGGGCCGTTGAACTGGAACCAGATCGGGTACGCCGTGAGCACCAGGGCCAGCCCGCCGGCGACGCCCAGCCCGGCCAGGAACGTGCCGGCGGCGGCCCGGGTGGCCCGTGGCCGTTGGACGGCGTACGCCAGCACGATGACCAGGCAGGCCAGCGCGGTGAGCAGCAACATCTCCTCGTTGATGAAGATCTGGTACGCCACCAGCGCACCGAGCACGAGCCCGTTGCGCCGCCACCGGCCGGGCTCACCGAGGCTCAGCACCCGCACCACGATCAACGGGAGCAGGAAGTTGGAGACGAAGTTCGGTTGGCCGTTGGCGTGGTGGATGATTCCCGGCGCGAAGCCGAGGAACGCGCCGCCGACGAACGCCGCCGCCCGCGAGCGCACCAGGTGGCGGGAGAGCATCCAGTACCCGGTGCCGGCGGTGGCCGCCAGCGCCGCGCCCAGGTAGAGCGCGTACATCACCTGGGGGCCGAGCAGCATGGTCAGCGGGGCCAGCGGCAGGGTCACCCCGAGCAGCGAGGTGTTGGCCATCATGTTCACCCCGTCCGGGGCGTTCTGCCGGGCGGTGAAGAGCGGGTTCTCCAGGTGCCGCACCGAGAACGCGCCGTGCGCGAACAGCCACTCGAACCAGCTGTGGTCGGTGGGCAGGTGCGAGGAGACCCGGCCGTTGACGTCACCCCAGTAGTTGAGGCAGACGAAGACGCCCAGCAGCACATAGGCTCCGAGGGCCAACAGGTCGGCTCGGGCCGGGCGGCGTCGAGGCCGCCGTGTCGACTCGGCCTCGACCGGGTCGGCGTCGGTCAGGGGATTCAGCGAGGGGTCTACCACCGGCACAGCCACGACGCGCCATCGTACAGGCGGGGTTCCGTCGCTTTTGCCGGCCCGGTGCGCTGACGGTCGGTTTGCCGGGCGGTGACCTGTCGTCCAGCCTTAGCTGATGACGGAGGGACGGTCATTGTCGATCATCGAGCTGGGCGAGGTTCGGGGACGAGCCCGCGGCGGGGCCGTACGACCAGCCCACACACCGCGCTGTGGCGGGTGACGCGGTGAGCGACTCGGTGATCGACCTCGGTGAGCTGCGGCACGGCTCGGAACCGGAATCGTTGCCCCGCCCCACCCGCGCCCACGGTCGCCCGCTGCGCTGCGCGCTTGTCGTGCTGTTCGCGCTCGTCACACTCGCCGCGGCCGCCGTGTCGCCACCCCGCCGGGCACCGGTGCTGCTGCCGGCCCCGCCCGGGGCCGACGTCATGGTCGACGGCGACCTCATCCTGCTGATGGAGCGGGCCGACACCGGGCAACGGCAGACGCGGCTGTCCGCGTTCCGGCTGACCGGCGGCGAGCCGGTCTGGCAGGCGCCGCTGTCGGCGGAGGCCCGCTACTGGGGAATGACGTCACTGGCGGGGATGGTGCTGGCCACCGGCTACGAGATCGGTCCGGAGGGTCGGGACACGCTCACCGTCGCACTGGACCGGGCGACAGGTGCGTACCGGTGGCAGCAGCCGGGCACCGTCTCCAAGCTGAGCGACGGCAACGCGCTGCTGCGCAGTGGCGGCGAGACCGTACCGTCACGTGTGCGCGCGGCCGATCCGTGCTGTGGCACCCCGCGTTGGCAGCTACCCCTCACCACCGCCGAGATCAGCATCCGGGACACCGGGTACGGGGTGGACCGGCTGGTGCTCAACCACGGCAACGGGCTGGTCGAGGTGGTCGACGCGACCACCGGCGCGGCGCTGGCTCGCGCCGAGGTGGGCCCACCCGGCGCCGCGCCGCTCGGGATCGAGCTGATCGACGACCTGCTGCTGGCCATCGACAGAGGTTCGGGCACCATCAACGCGTACGGGCTGGATCGGCTGGACAAACTGTGGACACGCACGGGCGGCCCGATCGAGTTCGCGCTGAACTGTGGGCCCGTCGTGTGCCTCCGCAGCGCCGGCAACGAGCTGCTGGCGCTCGACCCCGCGACCGGGGACGTGCGCTGGCGCAGTGACCGCTGGTTGTGGGGCTGGCCGTACGACGGCCGGCTGCTGGCCAACGTCAGCGGCTTCGGCCCGATGGAGCAGTACATCGTGCTCGACGCGCTGACCGGCCGGCAGTTGGCCGACCTGGGTCGGTGGGAGCTGTACCAACTCGGCGCGGGCGGCCGGCTGGTCGGCATCCGCCGGCACCCGGACGGCGGGGTGCTCGTCGGCGAGTTCGACATCGGCGCCGGAGAGGTGCGCGTCCTGGACGTGCTGCCCGACGCCACCGGCGAGTGCCAGGCGATCACCGGCTACGTGGTGTGCAGTTCTGCCGCCGCCGAGTCGTACCAGCTCTGGAAACTTGCCGACTGATCACCAGTTGGCCTGCTCAGGTGGGCGGGGCAGCGGCACCGACGGCGGTCGCAGCACGTACGCCACACCACCGCTGCCCCGCTGCCAGACCGCCTCGAAGCCCCGCCGCGGCACGGTCCGGCGGACCGCGTCGTCGTCCGGCGCGTACGGGTCGTTGAGCACCGGGTCGCCGTCGGCGCTGAAGCCGACGAGCGCCATCAGGTGCCCTCCGGTGTCGTACCCGAGCCCCGGCACCTCGTCGGCGCGGAACGCGGCGGAGACGACCAGGGGGATACCGGCGGCGACGAACGCCTCCGCCTCGACGAGCGACCGCAGTCGGGTGACGAACGCGTCCAGCCCGTGCAGGCCGGCGTACGCGGTGTTGAACGGCCAGTTGCCGGCCCCGGCGTACGCCTGGTCGTAGCAGTGTCGAGCGGCGTGCACCACCACCGGTCGTGAACCGGGAGGCTGCACCCAGGCGTAGTGCTCCGGTGCCGGCTCGGCGCCCCAGTAGGCGAGCACCATCGAGGTGCAGGTGGGGCTGCACCAGGAGTCGCCGCCACCACCGAACTGCGGGTACTGGCCGGCGTGCAGCCGCTGCGAGTAACGGGGCACGTCCAGCACCCGGCCCCAGGCGGCGGACGCGGCGGAAGCCAGCCCGTACCCCTGGTCGGTCGAGGTGGGGCCGCTGGCGACCGCTCCGAGGCTGCGCAGCACCGGGCCGGTGGGGTCGTCGGCGGGCCGACGCAGGGTCACCCGCGCCTGCCACCCGGTGACCGTCGCCCCGGTCACGATCAGGGTGTCGGTGTCCACCCGGGCGGCGCCGTCGCGCTGTCCGGGCAGCGAGGTGCGTCGTACCTCCCGGTCGTCGGCGGCCCAGCGGGCCAGCCGGTACCAGTCGGTGCTGGGCGCGTCGTCGTGCCAGCCGCGCAGGTCGACCTCGATCCAGCAGCCACCGGGGGTGTCGGCCGTCCAGGAGGGCACCACGTCGGCGACCGCGAAGCCGACCCGTACCGGCGGTGACGTCCAGGTGCCCCGCTCGGCGACACCGTCGAGGGTGAGCCCTCGCCCGCTGGGGCGTACGCCGTCGCCGCTGCCGCTTGTGGTGTCGCCGGGCAGGTGGAAACCCCGGTAGGCGATGTCCCGCCGGGTGGGTGGTGCCGCAGTGGTCATGCCAGGTCCGTCCGTCGCTCGGTGCCGCCGGCCAGCATCGCGTACGCCGTGGTGGCCCGCAACGCCGCCGGGCGCGGACGGCGAGGGACGATGGTTGCCGGCCGGCACTAGGTTGTCGGTGGTCAGTAGCGAGGAGGCCGGGATGCGGGTACTGGTGGTCGAGGACGAGCGCAACCTCGCCGACGCGATCGCACGCGGGTTACGCAAGCGGGGGATGGCAGTCGACGTGGCGTACGACGGCGACGCCGGCCACGAGGCGGCGTTCGTCACCCGGTACGACGTGGTGGTGCTCGACCGCGACCTGCCCGGCGTGCACGGTGACCAGATCTGCGCCGACCTGGCGGCCTCCGGCGCGTTGACCCGGGTGCTGATGCTCACCGCGAGCGGCACGGTCGCCGACCGGGTGGAGGGGTTGCAGCTCGGCGCGGACGACTACCTGCCGAAGCCGTTCGCCTTCGACGAGCTGGTGGCCCGGGTGCAGGCGCTCGGCCGTCGGGCCACCCCGGCCGCGCCGCCGGTGCTCGAACTGGCCGACCTGGTGCTCGACCCGGCCCGCCGGGTGGCCACCCGCGCCGGTGTGCCGGTGGACCTCACCAACAAGGAGTTCGGGGTGCTCAGCGAACTGCTCAAGGCGCGAGGCGCGGTGGTCTCCAGCGAGGAGCTGCTGGAACGGGTCTGGGACGCGAACACCGACCCGTTCACCACGATCGTCCGGGTCACCGTGATGACGCTGCGCAAGAAGCTCGGCGACCCGCCACTGATCGAGACGGTGGTCGGCGCGGGCTACCGCACCGCCGAGGTACGTGCATGAGCCGGCGCTTGCGGCCGACCTTGCGGTTGCGCCTGACAGTGCTCAACGGGGTGCTGCTGATCGGGGCCGGGGCGATCCTGGTGCTGCTGGCCTGGCTGTTGGTCCGCGATGCACTGCGGCCCACCGACGAGTTGGTGCCCGGCACGATCGTGCTGCTCTCCGACGGCCGGGAGATGGACGCCGCCACGTGGCAGCAGCAGTTGGTCGACGCCGCCTCCGGGGAGCTGCTGGCCAAGGGCCTGGTCGCGCTGTTGGCGATAAGCGTGGTCGGGGTGGCCGGCGCGTACGCGGTGGCCGGTCGGGCGCTGCGCCCGCTGCACCAGGTCACCGCCACCGCGCAGCGGCTCGGTGAGGCGACCCTGGACCAGCGGATCGGGTACTCGGGCGCGGACGACGAGGTGGCCGAGCTGGCCAAGACCTTCGACGCCATGCTGGACCGGATCGCGTCCGCGTTCGAGGCGCAGAGACGCTTCGTGGCGAACGCCTCGCACGAGCTGCGGACGCCGCTCGCCGTGATGCGGACGGAGATCGACGTGACGCTCAGCGATGACGACGCGGACGCCGCCGAGTACCGACGGATGGCGACGGTGGTCCGCGACGCCTCCGAGCGGGCCAACGGTCTGGTGGACGCGTTGCTGGTGCTGGCCCGCAGCGAGGCGCAGGCCGGGCGGCAGCTGGGCCGTCGGACCGAGTGTGACCTCGCGGCGGGCACCGCGAACGCGCTGTCGGCGATGCGCCGCGAGGTGGAGCGGATCGGCCTGCGGGTGCAGACGTCGCTGGAATCCGCGCCGGTCGTCGGCGACCCGGGGCTGCTGGACCGGCTGGCCGGGAACCTGATCGAGAACGCGGTCCGCTACAACCACCTGCACGGCCGGCTCTGGGTGCGTACCGGCACCGACGGTGACAAGTCCTGGCTGGTGGTGGGTAACACCGGCTTCGAGGTGGACCAGGCCGACGTGCCGGGGTTGTTCGAGCCGTTCCGTCGTGGGGGTCGGGAACGCACCGGCGCCCGTGGTTCCGGGTTGGGGTTGTCGATCGTCCGGGCGGTCTGCACGGCGCACGGCGGCACCGTGCGCGTGATCGCGCAGGCGGGTGGTGGTCTCGAGGTGACGGTCACCCTGCCGTCGGCGGACGCCCCGGCGGTCAACGGCGCGTTGCCCAGCCCCGGCTGAACGGGGTTGCGTGCCCGGCTCGGCCGATGGCAAGATCGCGTCGTCAGCTCAAGATGAGAGGGGGTGCGTCGATGTCCATTCCTGTTGACTCCGCTCCCCGGGTCCGCGTCGGCTGACGCCTCGGAGGCGGAGCGCCCCCGCACGGGTCGGGCGCTGATCGCCCACTCGAAGGGGAACCAGTTCCTGCGTGGTGCGCCGCATACCCAACGGCCGTACCACGCCACAATCGTGGAGGACCACACGTGAGTTCGACGATCCACAACATCAGCATCGATTGTGCCGACACGTACGCCCTCGCCGGCTTCTGGGCGCAGGTCTTCGACTGCCCACGGCAGCCGGACGACTTCCCCGGCGACCCGGAGGCGATGCTCCTGCCGCCGGGCGGTCCGGAGGTGCTGTTCATCGCGGTGCCCGAGGGCAAGGCGGTGAAGAACCGGCTGCACCTGGACCTGCAACCGGCCGATCGCACCCGCGCCGAGGAGGTCGAGCGGCTGCTCGGCATCGGCGCGACGTTCGTCGCCGACCACGTCGGCCCGACCGGCGGTGGCTGGGTGGTGCTCGCCGACCCGGAGGGCAACGAGTTCTGCGTGCTCGGCAACGCGGCCGAGCGGGCGGCAGCGGCGGCGGCGCGGGCCGCGGCGGCGGCGCTCACCACGTCAGAGGTCGCCGAACCGGCCTGACCGTCGACGTACGGCACGGGGCCCCGACCACCCGAGGGAACCAGCCCGGCACGACCTGGGTGACGAGCGAGACCAGCGCGTCCATCGGCACCGC
>NZ_JBSGIV010000075.1:0-28439 GCF_053605225.1 Micromonospora sp. NPDC003944 | reverse complement strand
ACCACCGAGGCCGGTACGAACTCGATCAACGACATCACCCCGGTGCTGAACAAGGAGACCGGTAAGAACGCCTACCGGTCGGTGGAGATCAGTACCCCGGATGCTGACGCGAAGCAGACCGAGAAGCTGCGCGCCGACATCGTCCGGACCGTGGACGATGGTAGGGCCGTGGTCGCGAACATCGCCGGGACCAGCACCGACACCACCGGTGTGAGTCACTCCTACGAGGGCGGGCACTACATCAGCGTCGTCGGTTACCGCGACAACGGCAGCACCGTCACGATCGCCGACTCCGCCGACCCCAACCAGGCCGCCTACCAGATCAGCGTCGAGCACCTCGCCGACTGGATCGCCACCCGCGGCTACGCCACCAGCTGACACCAACACACCAACGACGAAGGGCCGGACCCCATCCACGGGGCCCGGCCCTTCGCCATGCCCGCGAACGCCCACGCCCACATCCGAGCAACTTCCCGGATGTTGCTGCCTCCCATGCGCGGGAGACAGCAACAACACTGTTATTGCGCAGATCTCGGCGGCCGCCGTCCGGCTTCGGCGGCGGCTTCCGACGTCAGTCGGTGGCGAGAATGGCGAGGTCAGTGCCCGTTGCCCGGTCGGACCGGATCGGCGCCGGACGCAACCGCCGCCGCATGGCCGCCGGAAGCCGCCTCGGCCGCATGACCGCCCGCAGCCGCCTCCGCCGCATGGCCGCCGGGAGCCGCCCCGGCCGCATGACCGCCCGCAGCCGCCTCCGCCGCATGACCGCCGGAAGCCGCCTCCATGGCGGCAGCATCGTCGGCCGACGTGACGCGGTGCGCGCGTCGGCGCAGCCACCAGGTGCTGCCGAGCCCGGCGAGCACCGCGAGGACCAGCCCGGCCCAGGAGATGTCCTTCAACCAGTGTTCGGCCGCGCGACCGACCGAGTAGAGCAGGTACGTCGTGCCGAAGGCCCAGACCAGGCCGCCGGCCGCGTTCGCCACCAGAAAGCGGCGGTACGGCACGTGCAGCGCCCCGGCGAGCGGCCCGGCCAGGATCCTCAGCAGTGCCACGAACCGACCGAAGAAGACCGCCCAGACGCCGTGCCGCGCGAAGCTCTGCTCGGCACGGGCGAGCTGTGCCGGGCCCAGGTGCTTGGGGAACCGTCTGCCCAGCCGGGCGAGCAGCGGACGACCGCCGCGTCGGCCGATGGCGTACCCAATGGAGTCGCCGACGATGGCGCCGAACGCCGCGGCGCTCGCCACCCACTCCGGCTCCACCACGCCGGTGGCGGCGAGCAGGGCGGAGCTGACCAGAACGATCTCGCCGGGCAGCGGGACGCCCATGCTCTCCACGCCGATCACCCCGGCGACGATCAGGTAGACCAGGCCCGGAGGCAGCGCCGAGAGCCAGTGCTGAACGTCGATCACTCGGCACCCCTTCCGAATCGGCACCGACCCTACCCCGCCGGCTGGCGACGCGGCGCGGTCGTGGTCCGTCCACACGGTGACGCCGGGTTGCGCATATAGCAAGACGGACGTACGGTTTTGTTGGAAGCGGAATCGGGCGGTAAGTGTCACCTAACCTCGGCGGCACCCCGGCCGGTGCGACAGACTGCTCAGGACTACTCACGGTCGCTGGTGTGAAGGAGTACGACGTGGCGAGCCTCGACACCTTCGGTGCGAAGACCCAGCTACGCGTCGGAGACGCGAGCTACGAGATTTTCAAGATCGACAAGGTGGACGGCCACGCGCGGTTGCCGTACAGCCTGAAGATCCTGCTGGAGAACCTGCTGCGGACCGAGGACGGCGCGAACATCACCGCCGACCACATCCGCCAGCTCGGCGGGTGGGACTCCACCGCCGCCCCGAGCGTGGAGATCCAGTTCACCCCGGCGCGGGTCCTGATGCAGGACTTCACCGGCGTGCCCTGCGTGGTCGACCTGGCCACCATGCGCGAGGCCGTACGCGACCTGGGCGGCGACGCCACCAAGGTCAACCCCCTCGCCCCCGCCGAGCTGGTCATCGACCACTCGGTCATCGCCGACCTGTTCGGCCGCGAGGACGCGTTCGCCCGCAACGTCGAGCTGGAGTACGAGCGCAACAAGGAGCGCTACCAGTTCCTGCGCTGGGGCCAGACCGCGTTCAACGAGTTCAAGGTCGTGCCGCCGGGCACCGGCATCGTGCACCAGGTCAACATCGAGTACCTGGCTCGTACGATCATGGAGCGCAACGGCCAGGCGTACCCGGACACCGTCGTCGGCACCGACTCGCACACCACCATGGTCAACGGCCTGGGCGTGCTGGGCTGGGGCGTCGGTGGCATCGAGGCCGAGGCCGCGATGCTCGGCCAGCCGGTCAGCATGCTGATCCCCCGGGTGGTGGGCTTCAAGCTCTCCGGTGAGATGCCGGCCGGCACCACCGCCACCGACCTGGTGCTGACCATCACCGAGATGCTGCGCAAGCACGGTGTGGTCGGCAAGTTCGTCGAGTTCTACGGCCCGGGCGTGAGCGCCGTGCCACTGGCCAACCGGGCCACCATCGGCAACATGTCCCCGGAGTACGGCTCCACCGTGGCGATCTTCCCGATCGACGCGGAGACGATCCGCTACCTGGAGCTGACCGGCCGCGACGCCGCGCAGGTCGCGCTCGTCGAGGCGTACGCCAAGGAGCAGGGCCTCTGGCACGACCCGGCGGCCGAGCCGGAGTACTCCGAGCGCCTGGAGCTGGATCTCGGCTCCATCGAGCCGTCGCTCGCCGGCCCGAAGCGCCCGCAGGACCGGGTGCCGCTGGGCAGCGCCAAGACGCTGTTCCGCTCCGCGCTGACCGACTACGTGGCCGACGACTCCACCGGCGAGCGCGACCTCAAGCCGAGCGTCGCCCGTGAGGAGCTGCCGCGCGGCGCGAACGGCCCGGCCGACGAGGCAAGCGCCGAGTCCTTCCCGGCCAGCGACCCGCCGGCCAACGAGTTCAGCGACCCGGCCGACGAGCCGCGCGACCTGGAGACGGCTGCCGCCGGGGCCGGTGGCCGGGCCACCAACCCGATCCGGGTCACCGGCAGCGACGGCGTCGAGTACGAGCTGGACCACGGTGCCGTGGTGATCGCCGCGATCACCTCCTGCACCAACACGTCGAACCCGCAGGTGATGATCGGTGCCGCGCTGCTGGCCCGCAACGCTGTCGACAAGGGCCTGACCCGCAAGCCGTGGGTGAAGACCACCCTGGCGCCCGGGTCGAAGGTCGTCATGGACTACTACGAGCGGGCCGGCCTGACGCCGTACCTGGACAAGCTCGGCTTCAATCTGGTCGGCTACGGCTGCACCACCTGCATCGGCAACTCGGGCCCGCTGCCCGAGGAGGTGTCCGCCGCGGTCAACGAGCACGACCTGTCGGTCGTCTCGGTGCTCTCGGGTAACCGGAACTTCGAGGGCCGGATCAACCCGGACGTCAAGATGAACTACCTGGCGTCGCCGCCGCTGGTGGTCGCCTACGCCCTGGCCGGCACGATGGACATCGACCTGGCCAACGAGCCGATCGGTGAGGACTCCGCAGGTAACCCGGTCTACCTGCGCGAGATCTGGCCGAACAGCGCCGAGATCCAGGACGTCATCGCCCAGGCGATCGGCGCCACCGGCTTCAGCGCCGCGTACGCCGATGTCTTCGCCGGCGACGAGCGGTGGCAGTCGCTGCCGACCCCGACCGGCGACACCTTCGCCTGGGAGAGCGACTCCACCTACGTGCGCAAGCCCCCGTACTTCGAGGGCATGCAGCAGGAGCCGAGCCCGGTCGTCGACATCTCGGCCGCCCGGGTGCTGGCCAAGCTTGGTGACTCGGTGACCACCGACCACATCTCACCGGCCGGTGCGATCAAGGCCGACTCCCCGGCCGGCTCGTACCTCGCCGAGCACGGCGTGCCGCGCCACGAGTTCAACTCGTACGGTTCCCGTCGGGGTAACCACGAGGTGATGATCCGGGGCACCTTCGCCAACATCCGGCTGCGCAACCAACTGGTCCCGGGGGTGGAGGGCGGGTTCACCGTCAACCACCTCACCGGCGAGCAGACCTCGATCTACGACGCCTCGATGGCCTACCAGGAGGCCGGCATCCCGCTGGTGATCCTGGCCGGCAAGGAGTACGGCTCGGGCTCGTCGCGTGACTGGGCGGCCAAGGGCACGATGCTGCTGGGCGTCCGGGCGGTCATCGCCGAGTCGTACGAGCGGATCCACCGCTCGAACCTCATCGGCATGGGCGTGCTGCCGCTGCAGTTCCCGGTGGACGTCACGGCGGAGTCGCTCGGTCTGACCGGCACCGAGACGTTCACCATCACCGGGGTGACCGCCCTCAACGACGGCGAGACCCCAAGCACGGTGCAGGTCAGCACCGACACCGGCGTGGAGTTCGACGCCGTGGTGCGGATCGACACCCCCGGTGAGGCGGACTACTACCGGCACGGCGGCATCCTGCAGTACGTGCTGCGCCGCATGATCGCCAACTGATCGCGTGCGGCTGGTCGAGGGCCGCTCCCGCTTCGGCGGGGGCGGCCTTCGCCGTCGTAGCCGGGAAAGACTCGCGGTCAGAGCGCCCGTAGGTGCTCGACTACCGCGTCATCCACGGCGCGGCGCGCGTAACCCCGTAACCGCCGCCGCAGGGTGACCGTCCTGAGCGCGTCTCGCGCGGCAGCCCGCAACACGGCACTGTCGGCGGCCACAGCCTCATCCACCTCGGCGAAGAGACTCTCGACCTGACGCATGTCGTAACCCAGCAGAGTAACCACGAACGGCAGCGGCGTGATGCCGGGTGGTCGGGTCGGTCCGCTCGGGGTGCCCGGTTGCGCGAGTGCCGCCAGCCGTTGGGCTATCGCCGCGTCCACGTCCCGGGGGGCGTAGCCCCGTAGCCGCCGTCGCAGGGTGGTCGCCCGAAGCGTGTCTCGCGCGGCAGCCCGCAACACGGCACTGTCGGCGGCCACAGCCTCATCCACCTCGGCGAAGAGACTCTCGACCTGACGCATGTCGTAACCGCGCAGAGCAACCACGAACGGCAGTGCCATGTGGCCACCATATCGATCGCCGCTCGCGCCGCGCGGGGTGGGCGGCAGGGATGAGCGCTCAGCACGACCGGGGGCCATGCACGTCAGCACTGACACCAGAAGAGTTCAACCCAGTGGTACGGATCGACGCCAACAGGGTCCCTCCCGCCCCTCGGCGAGAGGGACCCTGCGTCGTTCCGGGTCGCTCCTCGTACCAGGCCTCGATACGGGCTAACCTCTTAGCTAAGGAGGTGCACGGTGGCCGGTGAAGCTGCGGCGCAGTTCAACATCCACGATGCGAAGACGAACCTGTCACGCATCATCGAACGGGTCGAGCACGGCGAGGAGATCGTGATCAGCCGGGCTGGTAACCCGGTCGCCAAGGTCATCCCTCTGCGTCGAACATCTCGCACCGGTCGCGGCTCTCTGCGTGGTGCGCTGGACCTCACCGGTGACTGGGATTCCGACGAGGTCAACGACGAGGTTGCTCGCGAGTTCGGGCTGCCCGGATGAGGCTCTTGCTCGACACGCACGTGGTGCTCTGGTGGCTGACCGACGACCCGATCCTCGCAACGGACATCAAGGATCGCATCGACACCGAGCCCGACGTGTACCTCAGCCCGGTCACGCTGTGGGAGGTCGCGATCAAACAGTCGCTGGGCAAGTTACCCGGTCCTGTCGACCTGGCCGAACGGATCCGTGACGCCGAACTGCGGGAGCTTCCGATCCGCCACGATCACGCAATCGCAGCTGGTCGACTGCCGGTCATCCACCGGGATCCTTTCGATCGGATGCTTGTCGCACAGGCCCTGCACGAAGGTCTGACCCTGGTCACCAGGGATGACCGCATCCAGAAGTACGACGTACCGATCCTGGTGGCGTGACTTCCATCCGCTAGCGGATGAGGGCGTCGACCGGCGCGAACGCTCAGCGCAGCCGCAGCGCGACCGCGCGGGCCTCCTCGTCGGTGAGTGGCAGGAACCAGAGGAAACGGCGGACGATGGCGACCGGGTCGGGGCCGCCCGGCTGGCCGCGCAGGTCGCGGATCGCCCTGCGGGTTATCCGGGAGAACTCGGGGATCAGGGTCGCCCGGCGGGCGGCGTCCGTCGGGGTCGCTCGCAGTGCCGGGCAGGGCCAGTCCTGACCACAGTCGTCGCACGTCCACAGCGGGCCGGCGGCGGTGTGCGCGACCGGCGGGCCGCCCCGGGACCGCCAGCGTGTTTCGGGTACGACGTTCGCCGCGCGACCCGGGCCACGGTACGGAGGGTGCTGTGGCCCGGTCGGTCCGGCGCTGATCACACGGGGCGAGGCCGGCTGTGCCGGTCGAGTGCCTGGCCGTTGGGGGCGGTGGCAGGGCTTGTCGTCGGGCATCCTGTGCTCCCTCTCGATGCTGTCTACACAGCACCCTGCCGAGGGTTGCCAATCAATCACACCGCGTATAACTATTACCTTCCAACGTCTGGAACGTTCTGAAGGGCCCGGGGATGAATCGAGCCGTGCAGGCAGCGATGGCCGAGCGGGGCCACACAGCTGACAGTCTCGCTGCTCAGGTTGGTGTCGATCCGAAGACGGCCGCCAAGTGGGCGAGCACGGGACGAATCCCGCAGACGCGTCATCGCGCGCGTGTCGCCGAACTGCTCGGCCGGAACGTCGACGAGCTGTGGCCCGACGCGTTGAAGCGCCGAACGCCGGCCTGGTTCCGGCCCTGGGCCGAGATCGAGCGCGAAGCACTTTCGCTGCGGTCGTTTCAGCTCGCGTGGATACCGGGCCTCCTCCAGACGAAGGCCTACGCCCTCGCGACGCTGGTCGGCGAGGCGCTGACAACGGCCGAGGCCAACGACCTGGCGGAGGCGCGGCTGAGCCGGCAGGCCATCCTGCGCCGGGAACGTTCGCCGCTGCTCGTCGCGGTCCTCGATGAGGGAGTCCTCCGGCGCACCCTCGACGGCGACCGGGCCATGATGCGGGAGCAGTGCGAACGGCTGGTCGAACACGCCATGCTGCCGAACGTGTCGCTGTTCGTCGTGCCCGTCGACGTCGGCATGTATCCGGGCCTCGGTGGGCCGTTCACAGTGGCCGAGATGCCGGACGGGGCGCGGGTAGCGCACGTCGACAGCCAGGCGCAAGCGCAGCTCATCGACAAGGTTGCCGACGTTGCTACGCTCGACCGACGGTGGGAACGCATTCGCGACAGCGCCCTGTCGCGGGCGCAGTCCCTCAATCTGATCAGGGAAGCGGCAGCATCATGGACCTGACCGGCGCTCGGTGGCGCAAGAGCAGCAAGAGTGGCAACAACGGCGGCGACTGCGTCGAGGTGGCCGACAACCTCGCGGGCGTCATCGGCGTACGCGACTCGAAGGACCCGGCCGGTCCGACGCTCACCTTCGACCCAACGGCCTGGTCCCGATTCCTGACCTCGACCAAGCGCGGCTGAACCTCTGAGAGGTTCCCGGCGCGGCCACCTGCCGAAGCTGAGATCTTGGACAGTTTCCGTTAGGCGGAGACGGAAAGTGTCCAAGATTCACTTTGCTGGCCCTCTCCGATCCCGACGCGTCTTCGGCGAGGTCGGACCAACAGACGCTCAACGCCGACGCGAGCCCTCAGGGGGCGAGTTCGTCGGCCCGGTCCAGCAGCGCGCGGCGCTCGGCAGTCGAGCCCACCGCTGCCGCCGCCTGTCGGAACAGTCCGGCCGCGCGTAGGCGGTCCCCCTGCCGGGCCACCAGATCGGCCTGCACCGCCACGGCGAGCGGGTAGCCGTCCAGCCCTCCCCGAGTGCGCGCGGCGTCGAGCAGGACCAGCCCGGCGGCCGGCCCGTACGCGTAGCCGTGCGCGACAGCGCGGTTGAGCGCGATCACCGGCGAGGGCCGCAGCTCGGCTAGCGCGTCGTAGGCCCGCGCGATCGTCGGCCAGTCGGTGTCGTCGGCCGAGGCCGCGGTGGCGTGGCAGGCGGCGATCCGGGCCTGCCACGCGTACGGCCCGTCGTGGCGTACCCGATCGAGGGTGGCCAGGCCCTCGGCGATGGCGGCGCCGTCCCACCGGCCGCGGTCCTGCCGTTGCAGGGTGAGCAGGTCGCCGGCGGCGTCGCGGCGGGCGTCCCGGCGGGAGTGTTGGAGCAGGAACAGCGCCAGCAGCGCGGCGACCTCGGACTGCTCGGGCATCAGCCGGTCGAGCAGCCGGGCCAACCGGACCGCCTCGTCGGCGAAGGCCGGCTCACCGTCGGCGACGTAACCCCGGGTGAACAGCAGGTACAGCACGGCGAGGACGCCGGGCAGCCGCTCGGTCAGCGCCGGCCCGCTCGGCACCCGGTACGGGATGCCGGCCTGGGCGATGCGGGTGCGGGCCCGGGTCAGCCGGCGGGTCATCGTCGACTCGCTGACCAGCAGGAGGCGGGCGATGTCGGCGGTCGGCACGCCGCAAACCGTGCGCAGGGTCAACGCCACCCGGGCCTCGAGCGCGAGCGCCGGGTGGCAGCAGGTGAAGACGAGTCGCAGTCGGTCGTCCACCACGTCCTGGCCCACCTCCGGCCCCGGCGGTGCGTCGTCCGGCGTGAGCAACGCCAGGTCGTGCAGCTTGCGCCGCTCCAAAGTGGCCCGACGCAGCACGTCGATCGCCCGGTTACGCGCCACCGTCATGAGCCAGCCGCCCGGGTTGGCCGGCACACCGTCGGTGGGCCAGCGCTCCAGGGCGACGGCCAACGACTCCTGGGCACAGTCCTCGGCCAACGCCCAGTCCCCGGTGACCCGGATCAGGGTCGCGACGATCCGGGGGTACGCCTCGACGCCGGCCGCCGCGACGGCTTCCGCCGCCGCGCCGGCCGCTGCCCCCGTGCGCCTCGGCCGGCTCGGCGAGGTGGGCAACTCAGTCAGTCGGGCAGGTCCGCGAACGGGCGCAGCTCCAGCCGCCCCTCACGGGCCATGGGGTGGCTGCGGGCCATCTCGATCGCCTCGTCCAGGTCGGCGCAGTCGAGCAGGTCGAAGCCCACGATCACCTCGGCGGTCTCCGCGAACGGCCCCTCGGAGACGAGCAGCTCACCGTCGCGAACGCGGACGGTGGTGGCCGCGTCGGTCGCCGCCAGCACGTTGCCGGTCAGCCGGCGCCCCCGGGAGTCGTTCTCCGCCACCCACTTGTGGATGTCGGGTAGCTCGGTGGGGTCGGTGTCCGGCTCGGTGTCGCTGCACACGAACATCATGTACTTCATCTGGTCGCTCCCTGGTTTCTCGGGGTGTCGACAGCATGACGATCGGCCGACAGCGTTCCGGACACCCTCCCCCGAAAAACTCCTGTCAGTCTCCGCTGGCGGCGCGGCGGCGGGCCTCGCGGGTCTTCATGGCGTGCTCCATCAGCGTGACGAGCACCTCCTTGCTGGACTCGCGCTGCCGGGCGTCGCAGAGCAGCACCGGCACGCCCGGGTCCAGGTTCAGCGCGGCCTGCACCTCGTCGAGCCGGTACGTCCGGGCGCCCTGGAAGCAGTTCACCGCCACCACGAAGGGCGTGCCCCGACCCTCGAAGTAGTCGATCGAGGGGAAGCAGTCGGCGAGCCGGCGGGTGTCGGCGAGCACCACCGCGCCGATCGCGCCCAACGCCAGCTCGTCCCAGACGAACCAGAACCGGTCCTGCCCTGGCGTACCGAACAGGTACAGCACCAGGTCGTCGCTGATGGTGATCCGGCCGAAGTCCATGGCCACGGTGGTGGTGGTCTTGCCCTCCACCCCGGACAGGTCGTCGATGCCGACCCCCGACTCCGTCAGCACCTCCTCGGTGCGCAGCGGCCGGGTTTCGCTGACCGCGCCAACCATGGTCGTCTTGCCCACGCCGAAGCCGCCCGCGACCAGGATCTTGATCGCGGTGGGCAGTGGCGTCGCTCCCGCCGGCCGGTCAGAGTGCCCGTAGTCCATTGATTACCGCCTCGAAGATGCTGTTGTCGGGAAGACCGGCCGTGGTCTGCGGCTCGCGGACCTGCACCAGGCTGCGGGCTGCCAGATCACCGAGAAGCACCCGGATGGTGCCCACCGGCAGGTCGAGATGGGCGGCGATCTCGGCGACGGACTGTATGCGCTGGCACAGCCCGACGATCGCCAGATGCTCGGGGCCGAGACCGACCTCGGGCGTGACCTCGGCTCGGGTCGCCGTGACCAGGGAGATCAGGTCGAACGTGCCGGTGACCGGGCGGGCCCGGCCGCGCGTCACCGCGTACGGACGCACCACCGGACCCGCGTGGTCGTCCACCCACTGATGGTCTGCGGACTCCCCCTGGACGGTCATCGCCGCTACCTCTCGCCGACCTGCTGATCGGTGCCTCGCGACGGCGATGCGACGTACTTGCCGACCCGGGTGACGAGCATCGCCATCTCGTAGGCGATCAGACCGACGTCGGCGTCCTCGCTGGCCAGCACCGCCAGGCAGGCGTTGCGGCCGGCCGCTGTGACGAACAGGAACGACGACTGCATCTCGATGATGGTCTGCTGCACCTGCCCACCACCGAAGCGCTTGCCGGCGCCTCGGGCGAGGCTCTGGATGCCGGCCGCCATCGCCGCGAGGTGCTCGCCGTCGTCCCGGCTCAACCCCTGGGAGGAGGCCATCAAGAGGCCGTCGGTGGAGAGCGCGACCGCGTGTTCGGCCTGCTTCACCCGGCCCACCAGGTCATCCAGCAACCACGTCAGGTCGGCGCTCGAAGCCGTCTTCTGGGTCACTTCGTCGTCCTCTTCTCGCCCGGCTGTGCGCCGTGTTCGTCTGGGGCTCGCCCGTCACACCGCGTGGAAACCCGCGGCCTCGGTGCTCGGTCAGGTCGCTTGTGGATCCTCGTCGGTCGGCTCGGGCGGCGTTGCCGCCGGGGTGCCGGAGGCACCGCCGAGCAGCCGAGCCGCGTCGGTGCGACCACGCCGGGTACCGGTCTGGTAGGAGCTCATCATCCGGCGAACCTGCTCCGGTGGACGCACCACATCCTCGTCGTCGGTCTCGGACACCGCCGGGTCGTCTCGCAACTCGGGAACGATGTTCGCCTGTCGGACCCGGACAGGCAGGCCCGAGTCGGTCCGCTCCGCCTCGGCCGGGGCGGGCACCGGACCACCGTCGCCGGCCTCGACCGGCTCCGGGTCACGGCCTTTCGAGCGGGGGCGGTCGACGGCGGGCAGGCCGGTGGGCACGGTCGGGGCTTCCAGCGCCGGCTGAGTCAGGCCGCGCCGGGCGCGGGTGGGCAGGTCGGGGGTGCCGGGTGCCGGGGTGGTCCGCTGTCGGGTGGGGAGACCACCGTCCGCCTCGGTCTCGTCGTCCCTCGTCACGGTGGTGGAGTCGGCCGGCGTCGGCACCGCTGCCTCCGATGCGGTGGTCGTCGCGGTGGCGAGCGCGACAGGTGCGAGGGACGCCGGACGGCTGGTGTCCGGGGCGGGCGTCGAGGGCACCGGGATGGCCGAGCCGGCCCGGAACGAGCCCGAGTCCTCCGGGGAGGCATCGGCCTCGGTGACCAACTCCAGCGGGATCAGCACGACAGCCGTGGTGCCGCCGTAGGCGGACTCCTTGAGCCGTACCCGCACGCCGTGCCGATCGGTCAGCCGGCTCACCACGTAGAGGCCCAGGCGGGAGGCGTTGGCGAGGTTCAGCTCGGACTGGTCGACGATCCGGTGGTTCGCCGCGGCCAGGTCCCCCTCGCTCATGCCGAGGCCCCGGTCCTCGATCTCGATGGCGAACCCGTTGGCGACCGACTGGCCACGGACCTCGACCGTCGTGTGTGGCGGGGAGAACGACAGACCGTTCTCGATCAGCTCGGCGAGCAGGTGGATGACGTCGCCGACCGCGCGGCCGGCGAGCGAGACCGGCCCGAGCGGCAGCACGTTGACCCGGGTGTAGTCCTCCACCTCGGCCACGGCGCCGCGCACCACGTCGACCATCGGGACGTTGCGTCGCCAGGCCCGGCCGGGGGTGGACCCGGAGAGCACGATCAGGTTCTCCGCGTTGCGCCGCATCCGGGTGGCCAGGTGGTCGACCCGGAACAGGTCCTCCAGCTCCTCCGCGTCGTGCTCCCGGCGCTCCATCGCGTCCAGCAGGGTGAGCTGGCGGTGGACGAGCGCCTGCGTGCGTCGGGCCAGACTCAGGAAGACCTCGCGGACGTTGCGACGCAGGTCGGCCTGCTCGACCGCGGTCCGCAGGGCGGTTTCCTGCACGGCGTTGAACGCCTTGCCGACCTGGCCGATCTCGTCGGTGCCGAACTCCAGCGGGGGCGCCTCGGTGGCCACGTCGACCTCCTCGCCGCGCCCGAGCCGCTCCACCACCCGGGGCAGCCGCTCGTCGGCGAGCTGCCAGGCGGCCTGCCGCAGCCGCTCGAGCTGGCGCAGCAGGTTCCGCGCGGTGGTGATGGAGACGACGACGGAGGCGATGACGGCGAGCAGGCCCAGACCTGTGGCGAGCACCAGCCGGACGACGACCATCACGGCGACGCCGGTGGCCCGGTCCACGATGCCCTCACCGCCGGACAGCACGACGTCGTTGACCTCGGCCAGCGCCGGCTCCACGGTGCCGCGCCACTGCTCGGCGTCGATCGGCAGCTGGGTCGACGGTCGGCCCTCGCGGATGATGCTGTCCTGTACGGCGCGCAGTCGGGTGAACGCCTCGCCCTCGACGAGCTGCTGGTAACGGCGTTTGTCGGAGTCGGCGAGCCGGACCCGGGTCTCCTCGCCGACGAACCGCTCGGAGCCGACAAGCGCGACGTAGCGGGCGTACTCGGCGCCGCTCATCCGACCGTTGCCGAAGAGGCCGCTGAGCAGCGCGTCCTCCTGGGAGATCAGCTCCTTCATCCGGTTGAGCTGGATCAGGGCGGCCGCCTCGCCGGCGATCTGCTTGTCGTCCAGGCTGCCGGTCACGTCGTAGACCTGGAAGATCGACTCGATCGCGTCGGTGTACGCCTCGGCGGCGGCGACCCGGTCGATCTTGCGCTCCAGCACCTCGGCGCGGGTCTGCTTCAACGTGTCGACCTGGGCGGTCGTCACCTGGAGCTGGTCGTCCAACGCGGAGCTGCCGGCGATGTCGACCTGCCACTCGCGCGCCGAGGCGGCGAAGGCGGCGGCCAACTCCGTGGTCTTGCCCTGCTGGGCCTCCAGCGCCGTCCGCTGCGCGGCCTCGGGGTTACTCAGGTACGCCTGAGTCAACCGGCGCTCCACCTGGAGCTCCTGCAACAGCGGCTCGCTCGGCTCGTAGACCTTGGTGTTGATCACCTGAACACCGAGCAGGTTGAAGCCGTCGCGCAGGGTCACCCACGCCGCGAACATCCAGAGCGCAACCAGGGACAGCAGCAGGGCGACAACCTTGGTGCGGATACTCGTACCGCGAGAGCGCATTGAACCGTCCCAGGCTGGGCGTTGACTCAGCTCATCAACGAATGATCACAGGGGGCGACGTCCCACCACAGCAGGGCATCCAGGGCTGAGGCTCTGCGTACGCTAGCAGTGTCCACACAACCCCTCAAGTTGCTGTTTTTGTTGACTGGTAACCGCAATCCACAACCGATCGGTCGAGGCCGGAGGCACGGATGCCGGCCAGCCGGCAGGCGGCGAGCACTGTGGCGCGAACGATGACTGTCGGACAGTACAGCTCCTTGCCGTACCACAGTGGAGGGTGCTCCCGTGTTGCGGATTCGTGCAGGTAGGCGTGCCCACGCGCCACGGCCTCGTCGACCCGTGGCACCGTCGTCGGCACCGTCAACAGCACCTGGAGGGCGTACGCGGTCTCCTCGGTGGTGCCGTCCCACCGCCCCCACGAACCGTCCGGGCGCTGGCTGTTCAGCACCCAACCGGCCGCCCGATCCACCGCCTCGGCGGCGGCCGCGCCCCGCCCAGACTCGGCGAGCGCCAGCACACAGCAGGCGGTGGCGTAGTACGGCGAGGCGTGCCACCGGTCCTGCCAGGCGCCGTCCGCGCGCTGACGCCCGGTCAGCACCACGCTCAGTCGGTCGACCGCCCGGTGGTAACGCGCGCCCGCGTGCGGGTGCCGGGCCAGGTGGTGGCCGAATGCGTCCAGCACGTGGGCGTTCGTGGTGACGGAGAAGCCATCCTCCCCCGGCCAGGTGCAGAAACCCTCACCCGTCTCGTACGCCCACAGGCTGGCCGGATCCGCCGGACGGCCGAGCCGGGCCAACGCGCCGAGGGACACCGCTGTGGTGTCGGCGTCGGTCGGGAGGCCGTCGCCGGTGGCGATGCCCTGGCCGGCGGTGGCAGCGGTCAGGCTCTCCAGGACGACGGCCGGTGGGTCGATCGTGAACCCGGCGCGGGACAGACCGTTCAACACCCAGGCCCGCTCGAAGACGGTGATCGGTGCCGGACAGGGCACCGGGCCGCCACCGTCGCGGATCAACGCCCGCAGGAAGGCGTACGCGGCAGGGCCCACGGCCGGGCCGGCCACGGTCAGCCAGGCCGCGGTCGCGGCGGGTGAGGCGCCGACCGCGGTGAGCGTGCGGCCGGCGTCGCTGGGTACCGCGTCCAGGATCTCGTAGAAGTGGGCCAGCTTCGGTGGCAGCGGCGCTCCGGCGGCCACCGCGCGGCGCACCGCGCGCAGCCGATCCCGGTTGAGCCCGGGAGGCAGCGGCAACGGCGGGCGGGCCAGTCGAGCGGTGGTGGCCCGCCCCGGCCCGGCGAGCCGGTCGTTGATGGTGTCGACGAGCGCCGGAACGATGAGGTCCAGCGCGGGGGTGTCCGGCAGGGTCCGGGCGTCGCTGGGGAGCAGCGCGTCGGCGAGGGCGTCGAGCCCTCGGGCCGCCGCGGCGAGCACCGTCGCTCCGGCCCGGCCGCCGGCAAGTGCCGCGAGCAGCGCGTCGGTGGCGCTCAGCGTCGGCACCAGGGCGTACCCCTCGGGTGGGCCCCACGCACCGTCCGGGCGCTGACTGCGCAACAGGAACGCGATCCGCCGGTGGTGCCCGTCGAGCCAGGGGGCGACGGCGACCAGCCGCCCGGTCTCGTACACCGACGCGGCGACCTGCCCCCACGGCCGCAGACCAAGGCCGGCGATCAGGTCGCGGGCGGCGTCGGCGACCGGGGCGGCGGTCGGCGCGTCGGCGAGGACCCGGGTGGCGCAGTCACTCATCGCGTACCCCCCAGAAGTCCGACACCTGGTAGAAGCCGCCGGTGAAGGAGATCTGCCGGTTGAGGTAGTCCGCCTGGCGGGGGCACCTGTCGGCGAGAGCGGCCAGATCCCCCCGGGACCGGGCGGTCAACTCGGCCAGCCGGTCGTGCACCTGCGCCGGGTCGTCGACGAGCGAGAGGGCGTTGAGGTCACCCCACTCGGCGTCGCGTACCTGCGTGGCGAGGTCGTTGACCAACCGCAGCACCCGCTGCACCCCACGCCCGGCGTCCAGCAGGTCGGTCAACTGGGCGAGGGTCCGCTCGTCGCCGGTGGCGATCCAGTGGGTGACGTTGACGAAGCTGCTGCCCGAGTTGTCGGCGTTCTCCAGGTAGCGGTCCAGGTCCGGCAGGCGTCGCCCGGTGGTCGGGTCGGTCGGCAGGTTCTTCCAGTCCCACTCCCGGGCCATGGCGGCGAGCATCCGGGCCAACTCGTCGCGCCAGATCGGCCGCAGCCGCGCGAACGCCGGCACGGTGGCCAGCTCGTCGCGCAGGTCGGCAAGCAGCCGGGCCAGGTGCCGCCCCGGTGGCGGCGCGGCGCCGTCGGCCACCGCCAGGCAGTCGGTCACCACCTCCCGGACGTCGTCCACGGACCGGGCGAGGTAGTCGACCTGCCAGTCGACCGCGAAGACCCACAGCACGGTACGCGTGGTGATCCGCAGTTCGGCGGCGGTGTGCCAGGGCGCGACGACTGCGACCGCGCTGGCCACCGAACTGAGCATCGCCGGGTCGAACGGCGCGGCGTCGAACAGCTCGGGGTGGGCGGCGGTGACCTGTTGAAGGTCGCGTACGCCCCGGACGGCGAGCGCGCACACCCGGCCCTGCTCGGCGACCGTGTCCTGACCGGCCCGCGCCGGTCGCGGGGTCTCCGTCACGACGCGACCGGGCGCTCGACCGGGGTGAGGATGACCTCGGCGCGCTGCTTGGGTTGCAGCGAGGCCCCCAGTCGGGGGGTGAGGTCGACCGGCTCGCGCAGCCGGAAGCGGTAGCGGCTCAACACGGTGCTGACGATGAGCTGGGCCTCCAGCAGGAACAGGTACTGCCCGAGGCACTGGTGCGGGCCCCCGCCGAACGGGAAGTAGGAGTAGCGGTAGCGCCGCCGGGGCAGCTCCGGCGCGAACCGCTCCGGGTCGAAGAGCGCCGGGTCGGTCCAGAACGTCGACATCCGCTGGGTGACGTACGGGCTGACCAGCACGGTGCCGCCGGCCTTGATCCGCGCCCCGCCGAGCACGTCGTCGCCGACCGCGGTGCGGGGGATCATCCAGCCGGCCGGGTAGAGCCGCAGCATCTCGTCGAGCACCATCCGGCCGTAGCGCAGCTGAGGCAGGTGCTCGCGGCCGACCCGTTCGGCGCCGACCACCCGCTCGATCTCGTCGGTCATCCGCTCAGCCACGTCGGGTCGGGACTCCAGCACGGGCCAGAGCCAGGAGAGCAGGGCGATGGTGGTCTCGGTGGCGGTGGAGAACATCGCGACCACGTCGCCGCGGATCGCGTACTCGTCGGGTTCGCTGCCGTCGGCGCGCGGCCGGCAGAGTGTGGAGATGATGTCGTCACCCTCGCCGGGGTGGGCCCGGGCCTCCCGGATGATCGGCAGCACCACCTCGTCGATGGTGCGCACCGCCTCGCGGAAGGGCCGGTCGCCGGGCATCGGCACCGCGTACGGCACGGCGGGCATCAGCAGTCGAGGCAGCATCGCGGTGGTGAGGGTGTCCAGCGCGGCGCTGATCCGCAGCGCGTCGGGGACCGAGATCCGGTCGGCGAAGAGCACCCGCATGGTGGTGCGCAGGACGATCCGGGTCAGCTCGCCGCCGCCGTCGATCGGACGGCCGGCGCGGGCCGGTTCGAGCCACTCGTCGACCGCCTCGTTGATCGCCTCGGCCATCTTGTCGACGAGTGTCTCGGCCCGTTTGGCGGTGAACAACGGTTGCAGCGCGCCTCGGCTGGACTCCCAGATCTCACCCTCGGCGACCAGGATGGCGTCACCGACGATGCGGCGTACGGGTCGCCAGAGCAACCCGTCGCCGTCCCGGGTGTAGTTGGCAACGTTGTCGCGCAGAACGCGTTGCAGGTGCTCAGGATGGCTGACCAGATAGGGGCGGAACGAGCCGAGGTTGAGCCGGACGACGTCACCGCCGGCGTCCTGCGCGAAGTCGACGAGCGCACCCAGCGGATCACGGGCCAGCGCCGGGAGAACGCGTCGTAACGGGATCGTCCGAGGCTCGGTGCGGACGGTGACGGGGCGCGCCTCGGACACCTGCGACATCGAACCACGTCTCCTCGTCGCCCCGACGACCTCAGCGGTCCACTTCGGTCGGGCAGGCTGATGAAACTTTCACCTTCTGGGCCGACGGAAGCATCTCACCAAACGAGGGGCACCTCCAGACTTGCGGAGAGCGCAATTTCCATCTAAGGGCGTGCACACTCGTCGATGTCCCAGGTCGAGCAAATCCTGAATGGACGTTCAGGTCCGGCATCACGACGGGCGAGCGACCAACCACCGGGACGGCCGGAGCCGCCGCCGCCCGGCCGTGACCTCGACACCAGCCGGCAGACGTCGGTCTGCCCGGTGCGTGCACGTGACCCGGGACGCACCGGTACCCCCGAATCCGGGCGACGCCCGGCACCCTGTGCCAGGCTCTGTGACATGGACGACAAGACCATCCTGAACCGGATCTCCGAGCTGGTCGACGAGGAACACAAGCTGCGCGCCGAAGCGCAGGCCCACGAGTCGGGCACCGAGGGCGAGGCCAGCGAGCGACTGCGCGCCCTGGAGGAGTCGCTCGACCAGTGCTGGGACCTGCTACGCCGCCGACGGGCCGCCCGGGAGACCCACGGCGACCCGGACGCCCAGGGCGAACGGCCCAAGCCCGAGGTGGAGCGCTACCTGCAGTAGCCGACGTGGCGGGTCGGGCGCTCCGGCCGCCCGACCCGCTCCGATCAGCGCAGACCCGCCTCGCGCAGCAACTCCCCGGTCAACAGGCCGGGGTCGACCTGCTCGGCGGGGAGGCCCCGGGCCGCGAACCAGGCACCGACCACCCGCACGTCGCGGGCCAGGAACTCCGGCCCCTGCGGGTTCGCCACCACATCGACCACCTGCGGCAGGTCGATCACGACCAGCCGCCCCCGGTGCACGAGCAGGTTGTACGGCGACAGGTCGCCGTGCGCGTAACCGGCCCGAGCCAGCACCCGCAGCGCCTCCACCAACTGGGCCCACAGGTCACTCAGCTCCGTCGGGCCGGGCCGCAGCTGGGCCAGACGGGGTGCCGCCTCCCCCGACTCGGCGTCACCGACGAACTCGAGCATCAGCTCGGTGCCCCGCAACTGCACCGGGTACGGCACGGCGATCCGATCGTGCCCGGCGCCGATCTCCCAGAGCCGGCTCAGCGCGGCGAACTCGGCCGCGGCCCACTGCCCGGCGATCATCTGCCGGCCGAACGCCGTCCGGCCGGCCATCGCCCGGTTCTCCCGGGACCGGCGCACCCGACGGCCCTCCAGGTAGCCGGCGTCGCGGTGGAACAGCCGGTGCTCGGGATCGCGGTAGCGTTTCACCGCGAGCAGGCAGGACCTGTCGGTGTCGGGCACCGCCCGGCGGACCAGGTGGACGTCCGCCTCCTTGCCGGTCTTCAGCACACCCAACTCGGAGTCCTTGGCGGCCAACTCGGTGACCAGCCAGGCCGGGTGCGGCTGTGGCCCGTGCACGGCGTCGTCCCAGGACGACCAGCGCTCACCGGTGTCCGGGTCGGGCTCGCTGTCCGGGTCGGCGAGCGGCTCGCTCGGCCGCCCGCGCTTCAGAAACTGCGGTTCGTCGTCGTCGAAGCGGCTCTTGCCGCGGGTCCGGCGCTCCAGCGCCGGAAGGTCATGATCGCGCACTGTGGTGAGGTTCCCTTTGTCGAGGCTGAGATAGGCAGCTGGAAGCGACCTGCGAAGACGGCCATGACCGACCCCCTCTCCTCGACCGGGCGCACGCCCGGGATGCACGATGCGCGGACAATGCTCGTCGTCGCACCACGCGTGGTCAACCGAATTACCGCCTCAGCGGGCGAGGACGGTGGCGACCGCGGCGATCAACCCGTCCACGGTGCGGCTCGGCGCGAACCGGACGTCCGACCAGGTGCGCCCCCGGTGCAGCCATACGCTGGGCAGCCCGACGGCGGCGGCACCGCCGATGTCGGCCTCCGGGCTGTCGCCGATCACCCACGCTCCCCGTAGCGGCATCCGGACCCGCTGGGCGGCGAGCGCGAAGATCCTCGGGTTGGGTTTGCTGACGCCGGCCTCCTCGGAGATCACCCAGTCCGCGACGTACTGGTCCAGCCCGGTACGGCGAATCTTGGCGTCCTCGACGCGTACCGTGCCGTTGCAGACCACCACCGGCACCCAGCCGGCGTCGTCGGCGATGCGCAGCGCGCAGGCGGTCAGCGGGTCGAGCCGGGTCTGCGCCACCACCCCGTCGTGCAGCTCCTCCACCAGGTCGATCGAGGGAATGCGCAGCTCGTAGCGGTCCCGGATGGCGTCGGCGAGGTCCCAGCGGTCGGTCAGACCGTCGGCGTCGATCGAGACCAGCCAGTCGATGTCGGTGTGGGGCGCGCCGATGCTGTCCAGGAAGCGCTCACCCCAGCGGCGGAACGGCCCGGCCCGATCCAGCAGGGTGTTGTCCAGGTCCAGCAGGAGCAGTGGCACTCGGGCACCCTACGGGACCGACGTGTCCGCCAACAGATGCGGCGGGTATCGACCTGACGAAGGGCTCAGCCGGGCATCGACACCCGGGGGCCGCCCTGGTCCGAGCGCCGATCGACGAGCATCGAGTGGGCTGCCCGGGTGGCCGCGAGCACGGCGGGATCCAGCGTCGCCACGAGCACCGCCGGGCCGTCGTCGCCCCCGCGGGCCAGCACCCGTCCCTCGGGGTCGTAGATGGCCGCGCCGCCGTTGAACCGCCACGGGTCGACACCGCCGACCGCGTTGGCGAAGACCACGAACATCGTGTTGTCCAGGGCCCGCGCGGCGTAGTAGAGATCCCGGCGGTGCTCGGAGCCGGCCAGGTATCCGCTCGGGCACAGGTACGCGTGCGCGCCGTCGAGGGCGGCGGCCCGGCCGTGCTCGGGGAAACAGCCGTCGTAGCAGATGCCCAGCCCGAGCCGCCAGTCGTCGACGAGCAGGGTGGCACCTCGGTCGCCGGGGCTGAACAGCTCCCCTTCGTCACCCCACAACTGCTGCTTGTCGTACCCGACCCGCACCCCGCCGGCCCGGTCCACCACGAGTGCCGCGATGGTCCGCCGGCCGTCGGGGTGCCGGACCGCCGCGCCGACAAGGGCGGTGACGCCGGCCTCGCGCGCCGCGACGCGCAGCGGGTCGAGCCGGGGATCCGCGACCATCCCGGCCGGGTCGGCCGCGACGTCCGTGCCGGCCGGGTCGGCGGCGAGGGCCGGCGGGTGGTACGCGCAGAGGAACAACTCCGGCAGGACGGCCACCCGGGCCCCTTGCTCACCGGCCTGGCGGACCAGGTCGGCGGCGACGACCGTGTTGCCGGCGACATCGCCCGGTGTGGGGGTGGCCTGGATGGTGGCCACGGCCAGCGGGGAGCTGGGCACGGTGTGGGGCTGGGTCACCGGGCGATCGTAGTCGGCGCCATCCCAAGCCGTACGTACGGTTTGCGTGCCCCGGGGTGACCTGCGACGATCGGCAGGTGCCCAGAGTAAGCCAGGACCAGCTCGATGCGCGGCGGCAGGAGATCCTCGCCGCGGCCCGGGCGTGTTTCGCCCGGCTCGGCTACGAGGGAGCGACCGTACGCCGCCTCGAGGAGGCCACCGGCCTGTCCCGTGGCGCGATCTTCCACCACTTCCGCGACAAGGACTCGCTCTTTCTGGCCGTCGCCGAGGACGACGCCGCGGCCATGGTCGAAACGGTGGCCCGCAACGGTCTGGTGCAGGTGATGCGCGACCTCCTCGCCCGTGCCGTCTCCCCGGACACCACCGGCTGGTTGGGCAGCCAACTGGAGGTCTCCCGTCGACTGCGCACCGACCCGGCGTTCGCCAAGCGCTGGGCGGAGCGGTCCGCCGCGATCGCCGAGGCGACCCGTGACCGGCTGGCCCGCCAACGCGACGCCGGAGTGCTCCGCGAGGACGTCCCGATCGACGTGCTGGCCCAGTTCCTGGAGCTGGCCTACGACGGCCTGGTGCTGCACCTGGCCATGGGCCGACCGGCCGGCGACCTGGGCCCGGTGCTCGACCTCGTCGAGGAGGCGGTCCGCCGGCACTGACCGCGCACACCGGTCCGTCGACCGTGGCGCGGCTGCTCCACAATGGGGCCGCCGATCCCTCCGGTGACAGGAGCAGCCGATGACCGTCCACGCCGCGTCCGGCGACACCTGGGGCATCTCCGGCCCGACCTTCCTCCGGTACTACATCGTCGCGGCCATCGTGGTGGTGGCGATCGTGGCGTACCAGCGGATCCGTCTGGCGGCCGGGTCGAACGCCGCCATGACCGCCGAGCCCCTCGGCCCGCAGCAGGTCGCGTACCTCAACGGTGGCCCCCAACTCGCGGTGCACGCGGCGCTCGGCGGGCTGCGCGGCAGCGGGGCGGTCGGCGTACGACCGGACCGTCGACTGACCACCGTCGGTGCCGCGCCGACCGGGCTCACCCCACTGGACCAGGCCATCCACTGGGCCGCTCACCAGCACGCACGCGTCCGGGACCTGCCGCAGGACGAGCGCGTACGCGTCGCGCTGCACCAGATCCGCAACGGCCTGGAGAGCGCGGACTGCTCACCGACGACGCGCAGCGCGCCCGAGCCCGCTTCTGGGCCACGCTCCTGATCGCCCTGCTGGGTCTCGGTGTGCTCCGGTTGGTCTCCGGCCTGTTCAGCGGCCGTCCGGTCGGCTACCTGCTGCTGACCCTGGTCGCGCTCCTGATCGTCACGCTGGTGCTGCGCCGGGTCCCGATGCTCACCCGAGCCGGTCGGGCCGCCCTGCGTTCCGTCCGCAGCCAGCACACCCACCTCGCTCCCGCCTCCGCGCCGGCCTACGCCACCTACGGAGCGGCCGGCGCGGCGATGGGCGTGGCCCTGTACGGCACCGCCTCGCTCTGGGCGCTCGACCCGGGCTTCGCCGAGCAGGCCGAGATCCAGCGCCAGGCCGCCGCCGGCAGCGGCTGGTCCGGAGGGTCCGACGGGTCCTCCGGCGGTGGTGACAGCTCCGGCTCGGACGGTGGCAGCTCCTGCGGCGGTGGAGGCGGGTGCGGTGGCGGGGGGTGCGGCGGATGACCGGCCCGTCCGGCGTCGGCATCGGCTGGCGGCCGGAGATCGCCGGTTTCGTGGCCGAGCTGCCCGGCCTGCGCTTCGTCGAGGTGGTGGCCGAGGGGGTGCCCGCCAGCGGGCCACTCCCACCCGGCCTGGCGCACCTGCGGGAACGCGCGGTGACCGTCGTACCGCACGGGGTGCGGCTCTCCCTCGGCGGCGCCGAGCCGGTCGACCCGGCCCGGGTCGCCCACCTGGCCGCGGTGGCGCGACGCCTGGACGCCCCGCTGGTCAGCGAGCACATCGCGTTCGTCCGGGCCGGCGGACTGGAGGCAGGTCACCTGTTGCCGCTGCCGCGCAGCCGGGAGGCCGTCGGCGCGGTCTGCGCCAACGTGGCCCGGGCGCAGGCCGAGCTTCCGGTGCCGATCGCGCTGGAACCGATCGCCGCGCTCGTCGACTGGCCCGACGACGAGCTGGACGAGGCGGACTTCCTCACCGAGATCCCCGACCGGACCGGAGCACTGCTGCTGCTGGATGTGGCGAACGTGCACGCCAACGCCCGCAACCGGGGCACCGACCCGCTCGCGTTGCTGGACCGTCTGCCGCTGGAGCGGGTCGCGTACGCCCACGTGGCCGGCGGTGCGGAGCACGGCGGTTACTACCACGACACCCACACCGACCCGGTGCCGGCGGCGGTGCTTGACCTTGTCGGCGCGCTCTGCGCCCGGCGACGACCGCCGGCGCTGCTGCTGGAGCGCGACGGCCACTACCCGCCGGCCGCCGCACTCCGCACCGAACTGGACGCCCTCGCCGCCGCCGCGGGCTTCCCGGCCATCACATGACGGCCGCCCCCGGCGGCGACCCCGCGCCCATCCCCCGCGCGGGCCTCGCCGAGCGGCAGGCCGAACTGGTCGCGGCGCTGGTGGCCGGCGGTGAGCCACCTGCGGGGTTCGCGCCGGGCCCGCTTGCCGCCACCCGCGCGGCCCTGCTGCGCAAGCGGGCCGGCGAGGTGGCCCGGCACTGGCCACTGCTCGCCGCCGGCCTCGGTGCCGACTGGTCGACCACCTTCGCCGACTGGGCGGCCCGCCGACCCACCGCCGGATCGCTACGCGACGGTTGGGACCTGGCCCGGACGCTGCACGAACGGCACGCCCTCCCCCCGGCCGCCGCCGAGGAGCTGGCCGTCCGGGAGGCACGCCTGCGCTACGACGGGCTCCGGGCGCCGCGCCCGCGTCGGGCGCCGGCGGTGGGCCGCGCCGGCGGCGCCGTCGCGGTGCAGATCGCCGGTCGGGTACGCCTGCTGCGCCCCGCACCACGGGCGTCCACCCGTGCTGGCGACAGCGTGCGGGATGCGGCAGGATCGGAGTTATGGATCTCGGACTGACCGACCGCGTCTACGTCCTCACCGGCGCCTCCCGCGGCCTGGGTTACGCGACCGCGCAGAGCCTGGTCGCCGACGGTGCGCGGGTGGTGCTCTCCGCTCGGGACCCGGAGGCGGTGGCCGCCGCCGCGAAGCGGTTGGGTGGCCCGGAGCACGCCGTCGGCGTGACCGCGGACCTGACCGACCCGGAGACCCCGGGGCAGCTCGTCGCCGTCGCCCAGGAGCACTTCGGCCGACTCGACGGCGCGCTGATCTCGGTCGGCGGCCCACCGGCGGGCAACGCCGCGGCGATCAGCGACGAGCAGTGGCGGCTCTCCTTCGAGACCGTCTTCCTGGGCACCATCCGCGCCGTCCGCACGATCGCCGCCGCGCTGCCCGAAGGCGGTGCGATCGGGCTGGTGCTCTCCACCTCGGCCCGTGGCCCGGTGCCCGGTCTGGGCATCTCCAACGGTCTCCGGCCCGGCCTGGTCGGCGCCGCCAAGGACATCGCCGACGACTACGGGCCCCGGGGAGTCCGGGTGGTCGGGCTGCTGCCCGGCCGGATCCTGACCGACCGCAACCGGGAACTCTTCGCCGCGACCGGCGACCCGGAGCGCGCCCAGGCCGAGGCGGAGGCCAGCATCCCGCTGCGCCGCCTGGGCGACCCGGGTGAGTTCGGCCGGGTGGCCGCGTTCGTGCTCTCCCCCGCCGCGAGCTACCTCACCGGGATCACCGTGCCGGTCGACGGCGGCGCGCTGCGCGGGCTGTGACACCCGAGTCGGTCGAGGCGCGGCGTTCCCGCCGGAGCCGGCCGACCCGCGCGGACCTGGCGGCGGCTGCGGACCTGACGATTCCCGACGTCCTCGCGCCCGGGCTGGCGGCGCTCTTCGTCGGCATCAACCCCGGCCTGTGGTCGGCCGCGACCGGGTGGCACTTCGCCCGTCCCGGCAACCGGTTCTGGCCCGCCCTGCACCGGGGTGGGTTCACCCCCCGACTGCTGCACCCGAGCGAGCAGGACGAGCTGCCCGCGCTCGGGCTCGGCATCACCAACATGGCCGCCCGGGCCAGCGCCCGCGCGGACGAGCTGAGCACCGGGGAACTCCTCGACGGCGCGGCCATCCTGACCGACAAGGTGGCCCGACACCGGCCGCGCTGGGTGGCGGTGGTGGGCGTGACCGCGTACCGGATCGGTTTCCAGCGGCCGAAGGCCGCCTTCGGGCCGCAACCGGAGACGCTGGCCGGCGCCCGGCTGTGGGTGCTGCCCAACCCGAGCGGCCTGAACGCGCACTTCACCCCGGTCACGCTGGGGCTGGCGTTCGCCGAGCTGCGGGTGGCGACGGAACTGCCGGACCGCCGCCCGCCGCCGACGACCCCCTGACCGCGCAGCCGGTCCGTCACCCGACGCGGGCGTGCTGCTCCGCGACCGGCGGGTCAGGTGGTCAGCGCGGTGTGCAGCCGGCGGGCCTCGGTCACCAACCGGCTCGTGCCGCCCCGCGCCGCCACGTCGGCAAGCCCCGGCAGCTCGATCCGGACGCCTGTCGCGCCGGCCGTCTCGGCTGCCAGGGTGAGCAGGTCCGGCGTGCCGCGGGGTGGAGTCGACCCGGCCAGCAGCGGCGGCAACGCGGCGGCGAGGAGCCGCCACACACTCGACCGGGCACCGGCCGCGACCGCGTCCCGCAGTGGCGTCACCGCCCGGGTCAGCGTCACCTGGTTGTCCGCCGCCAGCGCACCCAACCGCCCGCCGACGCCCGGCGCGTCCAACTCGCCGGCCGCCGCCACCATCAGCAGGGCGTCGAGGGCGGCGACCCGGTCCGCCTCGTGTCGCGCGCACAGCCCGTACGCCAGCGCCAGGTCGAACGCCGGCCCGCCGATGCCGGCGCACTCGGCGAGCTGCGGCAGGATCGCGGCGAGCCCGTCGGCGTCCTCCTGGGCGGCGCTGGCGACACCTGGCAACAGGCGGGCAGCGACCAGACCGCGATGCCCCGGCAGCAGCGCCGGCCACAGGTCGCTCCAGTCCGTGGGCCCCTGTCCGACGGCGCGGGCCGGCACGGTGAGCAGGCCGAGCGGGTCCGCCACGCCCTCGGGGGCGGTGGTGGTGACGACGGTGCGCCGCGCGGGTAGGCGGTCGTAGCCGAAGTCGTACCTGCCGTTGCGCTCACGCCGGCCGACCGCGACCACCTGCTGCACCGGCGCGGGAAGGGCGCCACCGCGCAGCCAACCGGCCAGTTCGTCGCCGGCGGCGGCACCGAGCGCCGCGGCGCGGGTCGCCACCGCGTCGTCCGCACCGACAGGCAGCCGCAGCAGGGCCTGGGTGAGGTCCCACCGCCACGCCGGCCGGTCGCCGAGCGCGACAAGCCGTTCGTAGAGCGTCGCCGGGTCGACGGCCCCGGTGCTCGACGTCGGGGCGGCAAGCAGCCCGGGGTCGTCCGAGCCGTCCAGCCGCTGCCCGATCTCCGCGAGTCGGGAACAGTAGATTCGCGTGAGCGGCGAGTGCGTGGACGGGTCGATGCTCGATCGGCGGCGCAGGAAGCGCTCGGACCAGGTCGTCCGCTGGCCGAGGATGCGGGACCACTGCTC
This sequence comes from Micromonospora sp. NPDC003944, assembly GCF_053605225.1. NCBI lineage: Bacteria > Bacillati > Actinomycetota > Actinomycetes > Micromonosporales > Micromonosporaceae > Micromonospora > Micromonospora sp. NPDC003944. The sequence continues at coordinate 2,176 of NZ_JBSGIV010000075.1, read as the reverse complement.
GCGCCGGAGCTGAGCCCCCGCCGGGTCGGCGGCGGCCAACAGCACGCCGTTCAGTTGGGCCCTCAGGTTGAACGCCGACCAACTGCCGTGGTGCCCCTGGACCTCCGCGCGGCGCAGCACCGGCGACAGGGCGGCCGCCAGCCGGCCCCGTTCGGTGCTGGCCAACCGGACCAGCCCGTCGAGGACCCGCTCCAGCACCATCGCGGGCCAGTGCCGACCGAGCAGCCCGGAGACCTCCTCCGCCAACTCGTCCACGTCGGTGATCGGCGGCGGCACGGACGCCGGTGACACCGGCGGCGGCAGCTCGTCGCCGGCGACCACCACCACGACCTCGGCGACCGGTCGGTGGCCGTGCCGCTGGGCCAGCGCCGCCGCGCGGTCCCGCAGATCGGCGGAGGTCTGGGCGACGCCCGACGCCAGGACCTCGGCGATGTCGGCCGCCCGCTCGGGGCGCTGCCGGGCCAGCCGGTCCAACCAGGACAACTGTGCCCGTACCAGTGTCTTCTCCGGTCGGCCCAGCACGACCGGCGCGGTGTCCAGCACCGACTCGAGGTCCAGGTCGTTGCCCGCGTCACGCAGCGCCCGCTGCGCCAGCCCGGCCACCGGGCCCGGCGCGTCGGCGAGCAACCGCAGGTACGCGCTCGCCCGCGCCGTCACCTCGGCCGGTGTGGGTGCCAGCAGGTCGTGCAGGGTGAGGAACGGTCGCAGCGCGCCCGGACGGTCGCCGCGCAGCAGCCGGCCGAGAACCCCGTCGAGCAGCATCGACCGTTCGAGCCGCCCCTCGGTCGCGAGCGTCACCAACGCCGGGGCCACCCCCTGCCCGGCGCCGTTGAACGTCAGGTCGAGGCCGATCCCGTCGACCTCGAACAGTCGGGGCAACAGAGTGTCCAGGAACGGGTCGGCGCGGAGCCGGTCGACGAGAGTCTGCGGCTGCCTCTCGAACCGCGCCGTCCACAGCGACTGCGCCCACCCGGCGACGAACGCGTCCCCGGTGGGTGGCGTCGCCCGCTCGGCACGCAACAGCGCGGCGATGAAGTGCCATCCGCTCCAGGAGCGACTGCGGGGCAACCGCTCGGCCAGCCGGTATGCCACCTCGGCCAGCCAGGGCACGCCCCGCAGGCGGGCCGCCGCGATCACCGGCTGCGGGTCGACGTTGCCCAGCTCGACCGACCGCCGGCCGAGCAGGGCCGCGGTCTTGGTGGCGGTGCTCACCGTGCCCACCGCGGCCACCGCCAGGGCGGTCGCCTCCTTGTCCGCCCACCAGGTGTCCCGCCGACTCCGCACATGGGCCGCCAGCTCGTCGCCGAGCGCCCGTCGGGCCGGTTCGTCGAGTGTGCTCAGCAGCTCACCGACGGCGGACACGTTGCCGAGGCCCAGGCACCTCAGGAAGTGCGTCACGGCCGCACCTCCGTGACGGCGAGCGGGGCGCACGGCTGGAGGTGTCGGTACGTCTGCACGGCGCACACCGTAGAGCAGGCGACCGACACGCATCCGCGAGTGAGCGGTCGACAGGCCTCAGTTGGCGGCGGCCGGCGGCAGCACCTCGTCGGCGCGGTAGGTGCCAAGCGGCATGACCACCGGCTCCGGGCCGGTCGCGTCGACGAACGGGGTCGGCGAGTCGGCGACCGCGAACTGGGTCCGGTACAGCTCGGCGTAGAGCCCGCCCACCGCCACCAACTCCTCGTGCCGCCCGCGTTCGACGATCCGCCCACCGTCGAGGACCAGGATCTGGTCGGCGTCGCGCACGGTGGAGAGCCGGTGCGCGATCACCAACGCGGTACGCCCGGCCAGCGCCACCGACAGTGCCCGCTGCACCGCCGCCTCGCTCTCCGAATCCAGGTGTGCGGTCGCCTCGTCGAGGATCACGATCGACGGGGCCTTGAGCAGCAGTCGCGCGATCGCGATGCGCTGCTTCTCGCCACCGGAGAACCGGTAGCCGCGCTCCCCGACCGTGGTGTCCAGACCGTCGGGCAGCGCCCGAACCAGATCGGCCACCTGCGCCCCGGCCAACGCCGCCCAGATCTCGTCGTCGGTGGCGTCCGGCTTGGCGTAGCGCAGATTCTCGGCGATCGTCTCGTGGAACAGGTGCGAATCCTGGGTGACCACGCCTATCTCGTCCCGCAGGGAGGCGAGCGTCGCGTCGCGGACGTCCACCCCGCCGACGAGCACCTGCCCG
>NZ_JBSGIV010000074.1:0-29374 GCF_053605225.1 Micromonospora sp. NPDC003944 | reverse complement strand
AGTGGGCAGGGGTTGGGTGTTGGGGGTGGGGGTTAGGGGAGGCGGGTGGTGCCGGGGGAGGGGAGGACTGTCACGGTGCCGGGGGCGGTGAAGCCCCGTTTGGCGTACGCGTCGGTTACGGCTGCGGCGACCGCGTCGGCGTGGTCGGCCTCGACCAGTGCGAGCACGCACCCGCCGAAGCCGCCGCCGGTCATCCGCGCGCCCAGCGCACCGGCAGCCAAGGCCGCCTCGACCGCGGTGTCGACCTCCGGAACGGTGATCTCGAAGTCGTCGCGCATCGAGACGTGGGAGGCCGTCAGCAGCGGGCCGATGTCGCGGACCCGAGCGGCGCGGAGCAGTGCCACCGTGTCCAGGACGCGCTGGTCCTCGGTCACCACGTGCCGGACCCGTCGCCGGGTCTCCTCGTCGTCGAGCTGGGCCAACGCGGCGTCGAGCTGGTCGATGCCCACGTCCCGCAGTGCGGCGACGCCGAGCGCACTGGCTCCGGCCTCGCAGGAGCGGCGGCGGGCCGCGTACTCCCCATCGGCGTGTCGGTGCGGCGCCCGGCTGTCGACGACCAGCACCGCCAGCCCGGCGGCGCCCAGGTCGAACGGGATGTGCTCGACCGACTCGTCGCGGCAGTCCAGGAAGAGGGCGTGCCCGGCGCGGCAACGGATCGAAGCGGACTGGTCCATGATGCCGGTCGGCGCGCCCACGTAGACGTTCTCCGCCCGCTGCGCCAACCGCGGCTGCAGTGCCGGGGCAAGCTCCAACTTGCCGAGGTCGAGCAGGGCGGCCAGCACGGCTGACTCCAGCGCAGCCGAGGAGGAGAGCCCGGAACCCAGCGGTACGTCGGAGGCGATCGCCAGCCGAGCCCCCGGCACCTGGTGACCGGCCTCGCGCAGCGCCCAGACCACACCCGCGACGTACGCGCCCCAGCCGGCGACCCGACCCGGCTCGGCGACGTCGTCCGCGCCGAAGGTGATCGCCTCGCCGGAGAGTTCGGACCAGACCGTCCAGTGCTCCCCGTCCTGCCGGTCGGCCGCGACGACGGTGCGCATCGGGAGCGCGAACGGCAGCACGAAACCTTCGTTGTAGTCGGTGTGCTCGCCGATCAGGTTGACCCGGCCGGGGGCGGCCCAGCGGCCGGATGCCTGACCGCCGAACTGCGCGGAGAAGCCGGCCGCAGCCCGCTCGGCGACGTCGTTGCCGGGGTGGGTCACGGTGCCGGCCTCTGTTCGCGACTGCGGGGCTCGCGAACCCGGCTCACTCCTCGCGCTCACGGTGCCTCCTTCGTCCGCGACTGCGGGGTATCGCAAACCCGGCTCACTGCTGCCCCAGGATGTGCGTGCGGTAGAACGCCCAGGCATCTCCGACCATGTCGTGCAGGGTCGGCTTCTGCGGAACCCAGCCCAGCTCGTCGCGGGCCAGGGCGGACGATGCCACCAACTCGGCCGGGTCGCCCTCGCGGCGCGGGGCGACCTCGACGGGCAGTTGGTGCCCGGTGACCTCGCGGACCACGTCGACGACCTGGCGGTTGGTGAAGCCGTTGCCGTTGCCCAGGTTGTAGATCCGGTGCTGGCCGCCGGTGGCCGCGTCAAGCGCCAGCAGGTGCGCGCGGGCCAGGTCGGCGACGTGGATGTAGTCGCGGACGCAGGTGCCGTCGACGGTGGGGTAGTCGTCCCCGAAGAGTTGGAGCTTCTCCCGCCGGCCGGCGGCGACGTCGAGCGCGATCGGGATCAGGTGCGTCTCCGGGTCGTGTCGCTCGCCGAGCGTGATGTCGCCGTCGAGGTGGGCGCCGGCCACGTTGAAGTAGCGCAGCGACACGGCGGCCAGGCCGTGCGCGACCGCCTCGGAGGTGAGTGCCATGTCGACGGCGAGTTTGGTGGCGCCGTACGTGTTGGTGGGGGCCTTGACCGCGTTTTCGGTGATGGGCAGCTCGGTGGGGTTGCCGTAGACGGCGGCGGTGGAGGAGAACACCATTCTGGGCACCCCGGCTGCCCGGACCGCGTCGATCAGGGCGAGCGTGCCGACGGTGTTGTTGTGCCAGTACAGCTCCGGCTTGACCATCGACTCGCCGGCGGCGATCAGGGCGGCGAAGTGCAGCACCCCGTCGAAACCGGCGTCCGCAGTGATGACGCGGGCGGCGTCGTGGATGGACGCCTCGACGTGGGTGGCGTCCGGGGCGAGGGCTTGGCGGTGACCGGTGCGCAGGTCGTCCAGGATGACCACCTGATGGCCCGCGTCGAGCAGCATTCGGGTCACCACGCTCCCGATGAAGCCGGCGCCCCCGGTGACGAGCAGTTTCACGTCGTTGCCTCCTGCCTGGCCCGCCCGGGACGTAGCCCTTCGGTGATCACACTAGGGCGGTGGCCGGCGCCCTCGCCAATGCCACCGTCAACCCCATTCCATCATAATCTCTCATGATTAAACAGAGCCGAACATCTGTACGCCGCTCCGCGTGATCCCCGGTGCGGTGGGCCCACGGTGTCTACCATCTCTGTCATGCGGGAAGTGGCCCGTACCGGGCTCCGGCGACGCGCGCGGGCGTACCCCCGCCGTGACCCCGGCCCGCTCGCCCGAGCGGTCGCCCGGGTGCTGGTTCGAGCCGCTGACGGTGCCACCCGAATCGTCACCGACCTGCTCGGAACCGGTCCGACGGCCGGCCGTGAGCGCATCTCGGAAGCCGATCTGCGGGATCTGGTCGCGGCGAACACGGTGCTCGACCCAGACGAGCGGCGGATCATCGACGAGGTCCTGGTGGCAGGTGCCAGTCTGATCCGCGAGGTGATGATGCCGCGCACCGAGGTGGTCTTCCTCCCGGCGCGGCTGACAATCGTCGAGGCCGCCCGACTGGTCCGCGCCGAGACGCACACCCGTTACCCGGTCACCGACGGCACCCACGACGACGTGGTGGGCTTCGTGCACCTGCGTGACGTCCTGCTGCGTCCGGACGCCGACCCGTGCGTCACCGTCGGCGAGTTGGCGCGCGAGGTGAAGCGGCTGCCCGGCAGCAAACGGGTGCTCGCCGCGCTGACCGAGATGCGCCGGGAGGGCCAGCACCTCGCGGTGGTGGTCGACGAGTACGGCGGGACGGCCGGGATCGTCACCCTCGAGGACCTCATCGAGGAGTTGATCGGTGAGATCCACGACGAGTACGACGCCACGCCGGACCCGGTGCACGCTGGCCTGCCCGCCGTGGTGGACGGCCGTCTCAACCTCGCCGACTTCGCCGAGCGGACCGGGGTGACGCTTCCCGCCGGGCCGTACGAGACGGTGGGCGGGTTCGTCATGGCCGCGTTGGGCCGGCTCCCGGTGACCGGCGACGAGGTGCCGGTGCCCGATGAGCCCGCCGACGTCGGCGCGCCCGATCCGGGCGAACTTCCGGCCGGTTGGCTGCTGCGGGTGCTCACGTTGGACGGCCGCCGAGTGGCCCGACTCGCCGTCTCGCCGGCACCCGACACCGAGCAGCGCCGCGAGCAGAGCACCGGGCAGCGCCGCGAGCAGAGCACCGGGCAGCGCGGCGGCTCCGCGTGGGCCCGGCAGACGGTGGCGGGGCAGCACCGTCGGGTCACGGTAGGGCCGACGCGCCGGGTCGACACGGGTGAACCATGGGAGGTCAGCACCCCGTCGTCGGCGGGCCGGAGCCGACCCGCCGGCCCGTCATGACGGACCGGGTTGCTTGCTGACAGAATTATCGCCATGTCCGACGTTCCCGCCAGGCCCCGCGTCTTCTCCGGCATCCAGCCGACAGCCGACTCGTTCCACCTCGGCAACTATCTGGGTGCGGTGCGGCACTGGGTGGCACTGCAGGACACTCACGACGCTTTCTACTGCGTGGTGGACCTGCACGCCATCACGGCGGGGCACGACCCGGCGCTGCTGCGCCATCGGACGCGGGTGGCTGCGGCTCAGCTCTTCGCGGTCGGGCTCGACCCGGACCGCAGCACCCTGTTCGTCCAGTCGCAGGTGCCCGAGCACCCGCAGTTGGCCTGGGTGCTCGGCTGCATCACCGGTTTCGGCGAGGCCAGCCGGATGACCCAGTTCAAGGACAAGTCGCAGAAGCAGGGTAACGAGCGGGCCAGCGTGGGGCTGTTCACCTACCCGGTGCTGCAGGCCGCCGACATCCTGCTCTACCAGGCCAACGCGGTGCCGGTCGGTGAGGACCAGCGTCAGCACCTGGAGCTTTCCCGGGATCTGGCCCAGCGGTTCAACTCGCTGTTCGGCGCGACGTTCACGGTGCCAGCGCCGCACATCGTCAAGGACACTGCCAAGATCACCGATCTGCAGGACCCGACCGCGAAGATGTCGAAGTCGTCGTCCTCGCCGGCCGGCATCATCGACCTGCTCGAAGACCCGGCCCGGTCGGCCAAGAAGATCCGCTCGGCGGTGACGGACACCGGCCGCGAGATCGTCTTCGACGCCGAGACCAAGCCGGGTGTGTCCAACCTGTTGACCATCTACTCGGCGCTCAGCGGCCGCAGCATCGACGAGCTGGTGGCCGCGTTCGCGGGGCGCGGCTACGGCGATCTGAAGAAGGAGTTGGCCGAGGTGGTGACGGACTTCGTCCGGCCGATCCAGGAGCGCACCCGCGGCTACCTCGACGACCCGGCCCAGCTGGACAAGCTCCTCGCGGCCGGGGCGGAGAAGGCCCGGGCGGTGGCCGCGACGACCCTGCGGTCCGCGTACGAGCGGGTGGGTTTCTTTCCGCCCGTACGCGGCGAGTAGCTCCGCGGTTCAGGTGGACGGGTCGGTGGTCGGAGGGGCGGCGCGAAGCGTGGATCGCAGTGGCGGGGTGCCGCCGACCGGCGACACCATCCAGATCGGCATCGCGGTGGACATTCCCGAGCCGTGGGGTGCCCTGCTCACCCGGCGGCGGGTCGAGGCCGGTGATCCGCTTGCGGTGCCCGCGCACGTGACGTTGCTCGGGCCCACCGAGATTCCAATGGCCAACCTGCCGGCGATCGAGCGGCACCTGGCCGCCGTCGCCGCCGCGCACCTGCCGTTCACGCTGCACCTGCGAGGCACCGGCACGTTCCGTCCGGTCACCCAGGTGGTGTTCGTCGCGGTGGCCGCCGGGATCAGCGAGTGCGAGCTGCTGGCCGCGGCCATCGCCACGGCGCCGGGCCTGCACCGCGAGCTGCGGTTCCCCTACCACCCGCACGTCACCGTGGCCCAGGACGTGGCACCGGAGGCCCTGGACAGGGTGTACGAGGATCTGGCCGACTTCTCCGCGATGTTCGAGGTCGACGCGTTCACCCTCTTCTCGCACAGTGGGCAGACCAGGTGGCAACCGCGTCGCGACTTCTGCCTCGGCAACTGAAGCGCCGGCGACGCGCCGGCCGGCGAGCATCGGGAGCCGGTTGCCACGACAGCGGTGGGAGATCGGCGAGGATGACGGCGTGAACGTGATCGGCCGGATCGAGGCGGGCATCGACCGCTGGGTGAGCGCCGCGCGCCATCGGTCGGGGCTCTTCGATCATGTGTGGCGGGCCGGCGTGCTGTACGGCGAGGTGCTTGCCGGCCGGCTGGCCGCCGCGATCGCGTACTACGGGTTCTTCGCGGTGTTCGCTCTCGCCCTTGTCGCGTTCTCCGTCTTCGGTGCGATCCTGGAGGACAACGACGAGGTCAGCGCGGCGGCGGCCGACTTCCTCAAGGAGAATCTGCCGTTCCTGGACGCCGAGCAGATCGCCAACTCCAGCGGCACGGTGGGTGTGGTCGGTCTGGTCATCCTGGTCTTCACCGGGATCGGCTGGGTGGAGGCCATCCGGTCCTCGCAGCGGCTGATGTACCAGCTCAACCAGCAGCCGGGGAATCTGGTCGTGCGGCGGCTCGTCGACCTGGGCGTGATGATCGGCGTCTTCGTACTGCTCGGCGTCTCGGTCGCCGCGGTGGACGCGTTGGAGTCGCTGCTGCGCTTCCTGCTGCGCAGCACCGGGTCGGTAGGTCTGACCACGATCAGCGCGGTGCTGAGCGTGCTTGTCAACACGGTGCTCGCCACCGCGCTGCTGCTCGCCGTGCCCCGACTGCGGATGAGCCGGTCCCGGCTGCGCCCGGTGGTGTTGCTGGTGGCGGTCGGCATCACGCTGCTGAACACCGTCGGGCGGTACTACGTGGTGCGGACCGAGCGCAACCCGGCGTACACCGTGGTGGCCGGCGCCGTCGGTCTGCTGCTCTACCTCTACCTGCTCAACCAGTTGGTGCTGTTCGGCGCGGCGCTCCTGGCGACCAGCACCAACGGTCGGGTGGTGGACCTGGCGGAGCCGCCCGCGGCACCGAAGGATGTCGACGAGGGCATCGATCCCGGTACGCCGGGCGGTGCGGGCTGATGGCGGAGGGCGCGCAGATGTTGATCTCGGTCGACCCGGACTCGCCCGTGCCCCCGTACGAGCAGGTGCGTGTGCAGCTCGCCGAGCTGATCGGCGACGGCCGGCTGCCGGTGGGCAGTCGACTGCCCACCGTCCGGCAGCTCGCCGGCGATCTGCGGTTGGCCGCGAACACGGTGGCCCGCGCCTACCGGGAGCTGGAGTCGGCCGGGCTGCTGGAGACCCGGGGGCGCAACGGCACCTTCGTCGCACCCGGGCGGGACGACGCCGTCGACCGGCTGCAGCGGACCGCTGCCGGCTACGCGGCGGAGGCGGCCCGGCTCGGCGTGTCACCTGCCACCGCGCTCGCCCTGGTCCGCGCCGCCCTGGACGCCTCCCGCCCCGGCTGAGGGGCCGTCGGTCGAGCGCGCGTCAGCACGGCGCGCGCCCGGTGGAGACGACTGCCGCGAACGCCGGACGGGCGACAACCGAGGAGAACCGCGTCGGTGCTCGCGTTCGCGGACCATGATGAGCCGGTGGGCGCACTCATGACACTGGACCTGCCGGCGGACTCACCGCTGCTCGGGCTGCCGTGGATCATCACCTTCGGTCCGCTCGGTGACCTCGACGAGTGGGAGCCGGTGGTCTGCGGGCCGTACGAGCGACCGCACGCGTTGGCCCTGGCCGAGGCGGTGGTGGCCGAGGAGCAGCTGATGGCGGTGGTGGAGCCGTTGCTGCCGGCGTTGTCCGCCGACGAGATCCGCAGCGAGATCGCCGCCGCGCAGGTCGCCGCCGAGGACGAGGCCCGCCAGGTGGAGGGGGCCGACCTGTACGGGGACTTCGAGGACGTGATCGACGAGGAGTTGGACGCGGCAGCCGACGAGGCCGGCCACGGCGAGCCCGCCGAACCGCCGGACGAGGCCGAGGTACGCGCCGGTTTCACCCGGATCGCGGCGTTGCTCACCGCGAAGTAGACGGCACGGACACCGGCGCCACGCGGAGCGGACTCCGCGCGGCGCCGGTGGCACCTCACCCCCCACCACAAGGGGTCGGTAGCCCAGTCGCCCGTCGGCGCGAGGCACGACGAACGACCAGGTCGAGAACGAGTTACCCGTTCAGCGCCGTTCCAACCAGACTGCCGCGTCGATTGGCAGCAGATGACCGGAGCCCTGCTCGGTGAGCGTGTCGCTGGCGACGAGCGGCTGACCGTACCCGTCGATCAGGACCGGCGCGCCGCTGAGGTTGACCACGCAGGTCAGCACGGTCGCGCCGGCGGTGCGCGAGAAGGCCAGCAGGCCCGGCTCGGTCTGCCGCCAGGTGACCTCGCCGGCGTCGAGGGCGAGCGCGGGGTGGTCGTGACGGATCCGCAGCGCGGCCCGGTACAGCTCCAGGGTGGAGCCGGGCACGCCGGTCTGCGCCGCGACGGACAGGGCCCGCCAGGTCGCCGGGGCGGGGAGCCAGCTCAGCTCGCTGCCGGCCGGCCCGAAGCCGTACGGGGCCAGCTCGCCGCTCCACGGGATGGGTACCCGGCAGCCGTCGCGGCTCTCGCCGGTGCGCAGGAACGCCGGATCCTGGCGCAGCTCGTCGGGGAGGTCGAGAACCTCCGGCAGGCCCAACTCCTCACCCTGGTAGAGGTAGGCGCTGCCGGGCAGGGCGAGCATCAGCAGGCTGGCGGCCCGGGCCCGGCGCAGCCCTTCGGCGCCGTCGCCGTAGCGGGTGACGTGCCGCTGCTTGTCGTGGTTTGACAGCACCCAGGTGGTCGGCGCCCCCACGACGGTAGCCTCGGCCAACGCCGTGTCGATCACCTTGCGGAACGAGTCGGCCGACCAGGTGGCGTCGAGGAAGTCGAAGCCGAAGGCCTGGTGCAGCTCGTCCGGGCCGATGTAGCGGGCCAGGCGTTGCGGCGTCTCGGCCCAGGCCTCGGCGACAGCCATCCGGCCGCCCGGGTAGCTGTCCAGGATGGGCCGCCAGGCACGGTAGATCTCGTGCACCTCGTCCTGGTCGAAGTAGGGGAGCCGGGCCTTGCCGAGCAGCTCGACCTGGCGTTGGCCGGTGGTCGAGCTGAAGCCGACGTCCGGCAGCCCTTCGGCCTTGATCATGCCGTGCGCCACGTCGACGCGGAATCCGTCGACGCCGCGGTCCAGCCAGAACCGCAGCACGTCCTCGAACTCGGCGCGGACCTCCGGGTGGCGCCAGTTCAGGTCCGGCTGCGACGGGTCGAACAGGTGCAGGTACCACTGACCGTCGGCGGTCCGGGTCCAGGCGGGGCCGCCGAAGATGCTCTCCCAGTCGTTCGGCGGCAGCTCGCCGTGGGCGCCCTGGCCGTCGGCGAAGAGGTAGCGGGCCCGCTCCGGTGCGCCGGGGCCGGCGGCGAGTGCGGCGGTGAACCAGTGGTGCGCGCTGGAGGTGTGGTTGGGCACCAGGTCGACGATGATCCGCAGGCCGAGGGCGTGCGCGTCGGTGACCATCGCGTCGAAGTCGTCGAGGGTGCCGAACATCGGGTCGACGTCGCGGTAGTCGGCCACGTCGTACCCGCCGTCGATCATCGGCGAGGTGTAGAAGGGGGTCAGCCAGAGCGCGTCCACCCCGAGGTCGCGCAGGTACGGCAGGCGCTGCCGGATGCCCTGGAGGTCGCCGATGCCGTCGCCGTCGCTGTCGGCGAAGCTGCGGACGTACACCTGATAGACGACCGCGGAGCGCCACCAGTCGTCGTCGGCGGCGTGGTGCGGGGTGGCGGCGCTGATCATCCGTGCAATATGCCGGCCGGTCGTTGCAAGAGTCAAGCAGATCTTGCGTAAGAGAGACGGGCGGAGCTGGGCGCGACAGCTGTGGAGCCGCGTACCACCAGCTCCGGGCGGAACAGGTACTCCGAGTGCGGGGCGCCGTGCCCGTTGATCTCGTCCACCAGGGCGCGGACGGCGGCCACCGCCATCGCCGTGACCGGCTGCCGCATGGTGGTCAGCGGCGGGTCGGTGAAGGCCATCAGCGGGGAGTCGTCGTAGCCGACCACGGAGAGACCGTCGGGCACGTTGAGGCCCCGTTGGCGGGCCGCCCGGACCGCGCCGAGCGCCATCAGGTCGGAGCCGCAGACCACCCCGGTGACGCCGCGGTCCAGCAGTCGGCCGGCCGCCGCCTCGCCACCCTCCACTCCGAACAGTGACAGCTCGGCGAGGGGGGCCAGGTCGGCTTCGGCGACGCCGGCCAGCCGGGTCATCGCGGAGCGCCAGCCGGCCACCTTGCGCTGTACCGGTACGAACCGGTCCGGGCCGGTGATCAGGCCGATCCGCCGGTGCCCGAGCGCGACCAGATGGGCGACCGCCAGCTCCGCCGCCTCGCGGTCGTCGCAGGAGACGAAGGGCGCGCCGATGCCGGGCACGTACCCGTTGATCATCACGACCGGCAGCGGCCGGGCGAGCAGCGCCCGGTAGCGGTCGTGGTTGGCGGCGGTGTCGGCGTGCAGGCCGGAGACGAACACGACCCCGGAGACCTGCCGGTCCAGCAGCATCTCCACGTACTCGTCCTCGGTCACGCCGCCAGCGGTCTGGGTGCAGAGCACCGGGGTGAACCCGCTCTGCGCCAGAGTGGACTCGATGACCTGGGCGAAGGCCGGGAAGATCGGGTTGTCCAGCTCGGGCACCACCAGGCCGACCAGCCCGGCGCTGCGCTTGCGCAGCCGGGCCGGGCGCTCGTACCCGAGCACGTCGAGGGCGGTGAGGACGGCCTGCCGGGTCTCCGCGGCCACGCCGGGGCGGTCGTTGAGCACCCGCGACACCGTGGCCTCGCTGACTTCGGCCTGCTGGGCGATGTCGGACAGTCGAGCGCGCATGGCGGCACTGTAGCCCACCGGCAAGTTCTTGCGGGGTGCTCTGCAAGCTCTTCCGTGGCCTGCAACGTCTTGCTGCGGCCCGGCGGCGAGAGCGGGGTTGATCGATTTCCGCTGACCCGAGGTAGGGTGCTCCGGCGCCGCGCCGATGCTGCCGTTCCCCGGGAGAGTCCTGTGCACCTGTCGATCCTGATGGCGGTCTACAACGAAGCGGAACGCGTCGCGGAGGCGGTGAAGCGGACCCTCGCCGTGCGGTACCCGTGCGAGATCGAGATCGTGGTGGTCGACGACGGTAGTACGGACGAGACCGCGGAGATCCTCGGTCGGCTGGACGACCTGCGACTGCGGGTCGTGACGCACCCGCGAAACGCGGGCAAGGGCGCCGCGATCAAGACGGCCGTGGACAACGCCCGCGGCGAGTACATGGTGATCCTGGACGCCGACCTGGAGTACGACCCGCAGGACATTCCGAAGCTGTTGGCGCCGGTGCTGGAGGGGCACGCGACGGTCGTCTACGGCAACCGCACCTTCGGCAGCCACAGCGCCTACAGCTTCTGGTACGTGGTCGGAAACCGGGGGATCACCACGGCCGCGAACGTCCTGTTCAACTCCTACATCGGTGACCTGGAGACCTGCTTCAAGCTGATGCCGGTGGAGCTGTACCGGTCGCTGGACATCCGGTCCCGGGGGTTCGGCATGGAGGCCGAGGTGACGGGCAAGCTGCTGCGCCGACAGATCCGCCCCTACGACGTGCCGATCACCTACCGGGCGCGGGGCCGTGCCGAGGGTAAGAAGATCACCTGGCGGGACGGGGTGGAGGCGTTGTGGATCCTGGGCCGGGAGCGGGCCCGGCGTCGTCCCGGCGTCGTCCCCGTCAAGACGCTCGCTGACCGCTGAGGACCACGGATCCGCGCCAGTCGGCGGTTCTGACTACTACGATCCGTCGTTCATAGGGGAGGATGGCGACCGTGGAAGCTCTCAGACTCATCCTCCTTTACGTCCACCTGATCGGGTTCGCTCTGCTGCTCGGCGGCGCGATCGCCCAGTACGCAAGCGGTCGGCTGCGGATCAACCCGGCCATGCTCTGGGGTTCGGTGATCCAGTTGCTGACCGGGCTCGGCCTCTCCGCGCCCCTGCGCGACGGGGACGAGCCCGCACCGGCGAAACTTGTGACGAAGTTGGTCATCGCGCTACTGATCTTCGTCATGGTCTTCTTCTCCCGTAAGCGGGACGTGGTCAACCGCGGTCATTTCCTCGCGATCGTCGGTCTGACCCTGGTCAACGCGGCAGTCGCGGTCTTTTGGCGGTAACGTCCGGGGGAGGAGACGCCTCCAAGAAACGGACTTTGCGGACGGTGCGGCGCTCGGTTACCAGCACTGAGAGTGACGTGCCCCACGCAAGGGTTACACCCGGGTAACAGGCGTTCAACAGTCGTGCACGATTGTCGGCCGGTGGGTGGGCGCGGGCGTACGCTCCCGTCCGTAACGTGGGACAGCCGGCGGCACACCCGCAGGTCGGCTGATGGGCTGCCACCGCACAAGGCGCGGTGTGCAATGGGAAGGAGACGTCTTGCGCTCGGTGCGTGGGATGCGGATCGCCTCGATCGTCGCGGTGGGTGGGCTCGCGCTCACCGCCGCCGCCTGTGGCGAGGCCCCCAAGGATGACAACAACGCCGGCAGTGGCGCCAAGAAGTTCAGCGCCTGCATGGTGACCGACGTCGGCGGCATCGACGACAAGTCGTTCAACACCTCGGCCTGGAAGGGTCTGCAGGAGGCCAAGGCCGCCAACGACAACATCGACATCAAGTTCGTCGCGTCGAAGGCCGAGGCCGACTACGAGCCGAACCTGACGCAGTACGTCAACCAGAAGTGCAACTTCATCCTGGCGGTCGGTGGCCTGATGGCCAACGCCACCTCGAAGATCGCCAAGGCGAACCCGAACCAGGAGTTCGGCATCGTCGACGCGAACACGGGTGACGCCAACGTCTACCCGATGCAGTTCGACACCGCGCAGGCCGCGTTCCAGGCCGGCTACCTGGCCGCCGGGATGAGCAAGAGCGGCAAGGTGGGCACCTACGGTGGTCTGCCGATCCCGCCGGTGACCATCTTCATGGACGGCTTCGTCGACGGTGTGAAGTACTACAACACCGCCAAGGGCAAGAACGTCCAGGCGCTGGGTTGGAACAAGGAGACCCAGAAGGGCTCCTTCACCAACGACTTCGCCAAGCAGGACGAGGGCAAGAAGGTCTCCGACGCGCTGGTCGCCCAGGGCGCGGACATCATCATGCCGGTCGCCGGCGGCTCCGGCCTCGGCACCACGGCCGCGGCCAAGGCGTCGGGCGGCAAGTACAACACCATCTGGGTGGACGTCGACGGTTGCGAGAGCACCCCGGACTGCGCGGCGATCATCACCACCGTCGTCAAGAACATCCCGGATGCCGTCAAGGAGGCCGTGGTCAAGGCCGCCGCCGGTGACAAGCTGCCGGCCACGCCGGGCTTCGTCGGCACCCTTGCCAACAACGGTGTCTCGATCGCCCCGTACCACGACTTCGACAGCAAGGTTCCGGCCGAGCTGAAGGCCGAGGTCGACAAGATCAAGGCGGACATCGCCGCTGGCACCATCACCGTCACCTCGAAGGCCCAGCCGACCAAGTGACAACCGGCCGGCTCCTCCGGTGAGATCATCGGGGAGGTCGGCGGGGACAGCTACGACCGATCGGCCGCTCTGGCTCTGCGGGTGCCCCGCGGGGTCGGAGCGGCCGATCGCGCACCACGGCGGCCGGGCCGGTCCGGTCGGTTCAACGGCAGCTAGGCTGCACCATCGCTCGCACTCCAGGAGGTTGCGCTGAGACTCGAACTGCGCGGCATCACCAAGCGGTTCGGTGATCTGGTCGCCAACGATCACATCGACCTGACGGTGGAGCCTGGAGAGATTCACGCCCTCCTCGGCGAGAACGGCGCGGGCAAGTCGACCCTGATGAACGTGCTCTACGGGCTCTACCAGCCCGACGAGGGCGAGATCCTGGTCGACGGCAAGCCGCTGAAGCTGAAGGGCTCGTCCGACGCGATCGGCGCCGGGATCGGCATGGTGCACCAGCACTTCATGCTGGTGCCGGTCTTCACCGTCGCCGAGAACATCATGCTCGGCGCCGAGCAGACCCGGGGCGGAATCGCCGGCTTCCTGGACCGGCGTCGAGCCCGGCGCGAGGTCACCGAGGTGTCCGAGCGCTACAACCTGCGGGTCGACCCGGACGCGGTGATCGAGGACCTGCCGGTCGGCATCCAACAGCGGGTCGAGATCGTCAAGGCGCTCACCCGCGACGTCGACCTGCTCATCCTGGACGAGCCGACCGCCGTGCTCACCCCGCAGGAGACCGAGGAACTGCTGACGGTCATGCGGTCGCTCAAGGCGGCGGGCAAGTCGATCGTCTTCATCACCCACAAGCTCGGCGAGGTCAAGGCCATCGCCGACCGGATCACCGTGATCCGACGCGGTAAGACCGTCGGTACCGCCTCCCCGGAGGCCAGCCGTGACGAGCTGGCGGCGTTGATGGTCGGGCGCAACGTCCGGCTCACCGTGGACAAGTCCCCGGCCACGCCGGGCGAGCCGGTGCTTGAGGTGTCCGGCCTGGTCGTCGACGACGACCGGCAGATCCGCGCGGTGGACGGCATCGACCTGACCGTGCGCGCCGGCGAGGTGCTCGGCGTGGCGGGCGTGCAGGGCAACGGTCAGACCGAGCTGATCGAGGCGATCATGGGCCTGCGGCCGGTGCTCGCCGGCACGGTCAGCCTGGCCGGCGACCGGATCGACGGCTGGAAACCCAAGAAGGTGCTCCGGGCGGGCGTCGGTTACGTGCCCGAGGACCGCAGCGTGGACGGCCTGGTCAAGGAGTTCAGCGTCGCGGAGAACCTGGTGCTGGACATCTACGACCGGCCGCCGTTCGGTTCCGGGCTGGCGTTGAAGCCGGACGCGATCGCGGCCTCGGCGAAGGAGCGGATCGAGCAGTTCGACGTCCGTACCTCATCGGCCGACGCGGCGGTGGGCACCCTCTCCGGCGGCAACCAGCAGAAGGTGATCGTGGCCCGGGAGCTGTCCCGGCCGCTGAAGCTCTTCATCGCCGCCCAGCCGACCCGTGGCGTCGACGTCGGGTCGATCGAGTTCATCCACAGCCAGATCATCCACGAACGCGACGTCGGCACCGCAGTCATGGTGGTCTCCAGCGAACTCGACGAGGTGATCGGGCTGGCCGACCGGATCGCGGTGATGTACCGCGGTCGGATCATCGGCATCGTCGGCCCGGACACCCCTCGTGAGGAGATCGGCCTGCTGATGGCCGGCATCAGCCCGGACGCGGCCCACGAAGCCGTCGCGGCACCCGCCGACGGCGAGCCCGAAGCGGCAGACGGGAGCCCGGCGAGCGACGCGGGCTCCGCGAGCGAGGACAAGGCATGAGCGAGCGCCAGCGAGTGAAGCATGGTTGTCGGGGGTCGGTGCGTCATGACGTCAGGCAGCGAAGCGGAGTGACGGCATGACCAACCCTTCCAACCCGCAGTCCGGCTCGCCGGACAAGGAGCCGGCGAGCGAGGCGCAGGCCGCGCAGAACGCGCTCGGCAACACCGAACGGGCCGAGGTGGCGACCGAGCCGGACCGCTCGGTGGCGAAGCCGGACCCGACGCCGGAGTCGAAGCCGAGCCTGGGCCGGTTGTTCCTGGACAACCTCTGGGCGGCCAACACCTTCACGGTGACCCTGCTGTCGCTGGTGCTGGCGATCGTGGTCGGCGCGGTGCTGATGATCATCTCTGATCCCGCGGTGCTCTCCACCTACTCGTACATCACCTCCCGCCCGTCCGACGCGATCAACTCCAGCTGGACGCTCGTCAGTGAGGCGTACGCCAACCTGTTCAAGGGCTCGGTCTTCGACCCCGAGGCGTTCTCCGCCTGGGTGAACGGCACCGGCGGTTGGCAGGCGGTGCTCGCGCCGATCTCGGAGACGCTCACCTACACCGCGCCGCTGGTCTTCACCGGCCTGTCGGTGGCGCTGGCCTTCCGGGGCGGCCTGTTCAACATCGGCGCCCAGGGCCAGGCCACGATCGGCGTGATCATGGCGGCGCTGGCCGGCTTCCTGCTGCCGCTGCCACCCGGCCTGCACCTGCTGGTGGCGGTGCTTGCCGGCGCGCTTGGCGGGGCGATCTGGGGTTTCATCCCCGGCATCCTCAAGGCCCGCGCCGGCGCGCACGAGGTGATCAACACGATCATGCTCAACTACGTCGCCACGTACTTCCTGACCTGGCTGATCGTGCAGAACGGCGTGCAGGACCCGACCCGTACCGACGCGATCAGCAAGGCGGTGGACAGCTCCGCTCAGCTGCCCCGACTGCTCGGCGACAACCTGCGGGTGCACGCCGGCATCCTGCTCGCCGTACTGGCCACCTGGGCGGTCGCCTGGCTGCTCAACCGCTCGACGCTCGGCTTCGAGCTGCGCGCGGTCGGTGCCAACCCGGACGCCGCCCGGACCGCGGGTATCAGCGTCACCCGGACGTACATCCTGATCATGGTCTTCGCCGGAATCCTGGCCGGTCTCGGCGGCTCGAACATGGTGCTCGGCTCCACCGCCAGCGCGTTGACCCCGCTGGTGGTCGCGCAGATCGGCTTCGACGGCATCCTGGTGGCGCTGCTGGGGCGGGTGAAGCCCTGGGGGGTGCTGCTCGCCGCGCTGCTGTTCGGGGCGCTGCAGGCCGGGGGTAACCGGATGCAGTCGTACTCCGGGATCTCGCTTGAGCTGGTGACGGTGCTCCAGGCGTTGATCGTCATCTTCATCGCCGCGCCGGCCCTGGTGAAGGCGATCTTCCAGCTCCGGGCCGCACGCGCCGCCCGGTTGCAGACGAGCCTGGCGAAGGGCTGGTAACTCATGTCCACCATGGCTGTCCCCGACATCGCCGTCGCCCCCGTCGACGAGGGCTTCTGGACCCGCAGCCGCAAGGTCGGCCTCACGCTGCTGGGGCTCGGCCTGCTGTCCGCGGTGCTCTTCGGCGCGCTCGCCACCGACCAGCAGGCCCGGTTCACGCTCAGCGACGACGCGGCAGGCGCCGCCTTGGAGATCAACGGCACGATCGGGGCGATCCTGTTCGGGATCATCACGATCGCCGCCGGCGCGGCGTTGCTCGCCGGGGTGCCGAAGCGGTGGTTCCTCCCCGTGCTCGGCGTCGGGCTTGTCGCCTTCGTTCTGTCGTTCCTCTGCTGGCAGGTCTCCGCCGCGCCGGCCGGGCAGAACTTCATGCCACTTGTCAACATTCTCCGGGGCACGTTCATCCTGGCCCTGCCGCTGATCTTCGGTGCGCTCGCCGGTGTGCTCTGCGAACGCTCCGGCGTGGTCAACGTGGCCATCGAGGGCCAACTGCTGATGGGCGCGTTCAGCGGGGCCCTGTTCGGCAGCATCTCCGGCAGCGTCTGGGTGGGCCTGGTGGCCGCCGCCCTCGGTGGCGCGTTCATCTCGCTGCTGCTCGCCGTCTTCGCCATCCGCTACCTGGTCGACCAGGTCGTCATGGGCATCGTGCTGAACCTGCTGGCGGTCGGTGTCACCGGCTTCCTCTACGAGCGGCTGATGCAGACCGACGCCGAGAAATACAACAGCGCGCCCCGCTTCAGCAACTGGGAGATCCCGCTCCTGAAGGACATCCCGGTGCTCGGGCCGGCGCTGTTCCGCGGCAACATCTTCCTCTACCTCGGGCTGCTCCTGGTGCTGGTGATCCACATCGGGTTGTTCCGTACCCGGTGGGGGCTGCGGACCCGCTCGGTCGGCGAGCACCCGATCGCCGCCGACACGCTCGGCGTCAAGGTGCTGCGGGTGCGCTACCGCAACGTGCTGCTGGCCGGCGTGGTCGCCGGCATCGGCGGGGCGTCCTACACCCTCGCGCTCTACTCGTTCACCAAGAACATGATCGGCGGTAAGGGCTTCATCGCACTTGCCGCGCTGATCTTCGGCCGGTGGAACCCGACCGGGGCGCTGCTCGCCGCGCTCTTCTTCGGCTTCGCCGACCAACTCGCCACCTACCTGGGTGCGATCAGCAGCTCGATCCCCAGCCAGTTCCTGGCCATGCTGCCCTACCTGGCGACCATCCTGGCCGTCGCCGGGCTTGTCGGCCGGGTCCGGGCGCCGGCCGCCGACGGCAAGCCGTACATCAAGGGCTGACCGCACCATCCTGTTGATCAAGAGGTTTCGGTCAGGAAGGGCGTTGTTCGTGACGCAAACCTCTTGATCAACAGGGCGGGGAACCACACCCCGCCCTGCCTGCTTCTGACCTGGGCTGCGTGGGCAGAATGGTGGCATGACCGACATTGACTGGGCGCAGCTGCGCGCTGCCGCCACCGACGCGATGCGGCACGCGTACGCGCCGTACTCGACGTTCCCGGTCGGCGCCGCCGCGCTCGTCGACGACGGCCGCGTCGTGGTCGGCTGCAACGTGGAGAACGCCGCGTACGGGGTGACGCTGTGCGCCGAGTGCGGGGTGGTGTCCAGCCTGCACGCCACCGGCGGTGGTCGGCTCGTCGCGCTCTCCTGCGTCGACGCGACAGGCGAGCCGTTGATGCCGTGCGGTCGGTGCCGCCAGCTGCTCTGGGAGCACGGCGGGCCGGAGTGCCTGATCGAGAGCAAGACCAGGCCGCTACGGATGGCCGAGCTGCTGCCGCACGCCTTCGGCGTGGAGGATCTGGAGGCGGTCACCGGGGAGACGCCGGTGCCGGTGGTCCCGGAGCGGCTCGCCGCCTGGCGAGGGCGTGGCACCGTCTTCGTGCACCCGGACATGTCCGCCGGTCAGCAGGTGTGGACCGCGTACTGGGAGCGTTCGGCGGGGGACGACGCGAGCGCCGAGACCGGGGTGTTGGAGGAGGCGCCGAGCTGGGACGACCCGGCCGAGGCGATCGTCTGGGGCATGGCCCGGACCCCGCGGGTGGTCGTGGTCGACGCCACCGGCACCATCTTCTGGGCCGGCGAGGGTGAGCCGCCTGCGGAGATCCCGGTGCGGTGGTCTTAGTGGTTGCGGTCGGCCCCCGCCCCGGCGTGGTCGACCGCAGTCGGTAGGGATCTGCAACAGACGAGGGAAGAACTTCTGATGAGTTTTGCTGCTGTTGACGTCATTCGGGTCAAGCGCGACGGGGGTGTGCTGTCGGACGCGCAGATCGACTGGGTGGTCGACGCGTACACCCGGGGGGTCGTCGCCGACGAGCAGATGTCCGCGCTGGCGATGGCGATCCTGCTCAACGGCATGACCGGGCCGGAGATCGCCAGGTGGACCGCTGCGATGATCGCCAGCGGGGAGCGGCTGGACCTGTCGGCGGTCCGCCGGTCGACTGTTGACAAGCACTCCACCGGCGGCGTCGGCGACAAGATCACTCTGCCGCTCACCCCGCTGGTGGCGGCGTGCGGCGCGGCCGTACCGCAGCTCAGTGGCCGGGGTCTCGGGCACACCGGCGGCACGCTCGACAAGTTGGAGTCCATTCCGGGCTGGCGGGCCACTGTGAGCAACGACGAGTTCATCGCCCAGCTGGACGAGGTCGGCGCGGTGATCTGCGCGGCCGGTGCCGGGTTGGCCCCCGCCGACCGCAAGCTGTACGCGTTGCGCGACGTGACCGGCACCGTGGAGGCGATCCCACTGATCGCCAGCTCGATCATGAGCAAGAAGATCGCCGAGGGCACCGGGGCGCTGGTCCTCGACGTCAAGGTCGGCTCGGGCGCCTTCATGAAGTCCGTCGACCAGGCCCGTGAGCTGGCGCGCACCATGGTGGAGCTGGGCGGCGCGCACGGAGTGCGGACGGTCGCCCTGCTCACTGACATGTCCACCCCGCTGGGTCTAACGATCGGTAACGCCGTCGAGGTGACCGAGTCGGTCGAGGTGCTCGCCGGTGGCGGACCCGCAGACGTGGTGGAGCTGACCCTCGCGCTGGCCCGGGAGATGCTCGACGCTGCCGGCCTGCCGGACGCCGACCCGGCGGCGGCGCTGCGCGACGGCCGGGCCATGGACTCCTGGCGGGCGATGATCCGGGCGCAGGGCGGCGACCCGGACGCGCCGATGCCGACGGCCCCCGAGGTTGAGGTGGTTCGCGCCGAGCGGGACGGGTACGTCGCGGCCGTCGACGCGTACGCCATGGGGGTTGCGGCGTGGCGACTCGGCGCGGGCCGGGCGCGCAAGGAGGACCCGGTCAGCGTGCCGGCCGGGGTGGTGTTGCACAGGCGGCCGGGTGACGAGGTGCGGGCCGGTGACCCGCTCTACGAGCTGCGGGCCGAGGACCCGGCACGGATTCCGGCCGCGCTGACCGAGGCCGCGAACGCGGTGCGGATCGCGTCGACGGCTCCGGCGGCGACGTCGTTGGTCATCGAACGCATCGGCTGATCGAACCGCCGTCGCCCTGACGTGGTGCCGGTCACCTGGGAGCGCTATTGTCGCAGGCCAAGGGGGGACAACCGGCCTTGCGCCGGCGCGAGCAGACAGGAAGATCCGCCGTGACCGTTGCTGCCCCCGACCCACGTGAGGTGCGCGAGGCGAGCCTGGACGAGCTGTCCCGGCTCGGCCTGCCGTTGCCGCCGGCCCAGTTTCCCCTCGTTTGGGAACCGGGCGACCAGATCGACCTGCGCCCGACCGGGGAGATCGAGGCGCGGATCGCGGTGCTGCACCTGATCCTGGCCCGCTGCTTCGGGATGCCCCCGCAGGCGGCGATGAGCTGGCTGCTCGGCTCGCACCTGGTCGACATGGTCACCCCGCCGGAGTGGCAGTTCGTGATGGGCGGCAAGGGCGACCACCGCTCGTTCGTGCTGCACCACGACGCGCTCTTCGCGCTGGCCTGGGTGCTCGGGCTGAGCAAGCAGCTCGACCCGACGCTCGCCGTCGACGAGCGGCTGGTCGAGCGGCTGCCGCACATCGCCGAGGGGGAGACCTTTCCGCACTGGCGCTCCCGGATCCTCACCGCACCACAGCACCCGGCCGACGCGGCCGCCCTGCTCGACCTGCACTACTGCCTGGACTGGGCGTACCTGGAGACCGAGCGCGGCGGCCGACGTGCGCCGGGCCTCGTCGACGCGAACGCGATCGGGCAGCGGCGCTGGGCGCTGGAGTGGGCGGTGATCCTGCGCGGGCCGTACCACGACGAGCCGCCCGGCTGGGAAGAGGTAGACCTCTCCACCTGAGGTCAGCGAGGTCGCAGGACGTCGAGTCGGACCGCCACGGTGACCCGCACCGGCTCGGGTAGGGCGGCCAGCCGGGCGTCGAGCGCGGCCGGGTCGGTGTGCCAGGCGTTCGGGCCCATCCCGACCACTGCGGCGACCTCTGCCCGGCCGAGGGCCAGCTCCGCCCGGTGGGTCGCCGAGCTGACCAGGGTGAAGTGCCCGCCCAGGCTGCCGGTCACCCGGTCGGCCTTGTCCGGGTCCACCGTGAGCAGGTCGAGGGCTGCCACCAACTCGGCGAGGTGGCCGGTGTCGGGCGTGACCACCAGCAGCGTGCCGGCCGGGTCGAGCACCCGGTGGAACTCGGCGCCGTTGCGCGGGGCGAAGACGTTGAGCAGGACGGTGGTCGAGGCGTCCGCGAGCGGCAGCCGCTGCCAGGTGTCGGCGAGCGCGGCGGCGGCCCGGGGATGCGCGCGGGCCGCGCGCCGCAGCGCCGGCTTGGAGACGTCAAGGGCCAGACCCACGGCGTCCGGCAGCGCCGCCAGCACCGCGCCGAGGTACCGGCCGGTGCCAGCGCCGGCATCCACCACCAGGGGGTACGCCCCGAAGTCGGGCGCCGAGGGCTCTGCCGGGTACGGGGCGCCGAGACGGCCGACGGCGTCCGTGGCGGCAGTGGCGAGGGCGGCGGAGATGAGGTCGTAGTGCCCGGCGGCGAGGAAGTCCGCCCGGGCGGCCACCATCTCGGCGGTGTCGCCGGCGTGCGGGGCACGTCCGGCGAGCAGGTTGACGTAGCCCTGCCGGGCGATGTCGAAGCTGTGCCGGCGCGGGCAGCGCAACGCCCGGGCGGTGCCGGCAATCGCCTCGGCGAGTGGCTCGCCGCAGACCGGGCAGCGCAGGCGGTCGAGGATGCGCGGGTCCACCTCAGACCTCCGGGTCGTGCCGCGGGCGGGTTGCCCGTCCGCCGAGCTTGTCGACCACCCGGTGGGTGAGCGCCCCGAGCGCGTCGATCTCGGCCGGGCTGAGCAGGTCGATCAGGTGCCGGCGGACGGCGGCCACGTGGCCGGGGGCGGCGGACTCGATGGCCTGCCGCCCGGCGGGGGTGAGGACGACGACCGAGCCCCGGGCGTCGTCGGCGCACTCCGCCCGGGTCACCAGCCCGCGCTGCTGCATCCGGGTCAGGTGGTGGGAGAGCCGACTGCGCGACCAGAGCATGCGGTCGGCCAGCTCCCGTAGGCGCAGCCGCCCCTGCGGGGTCTCGGAGAGGTCGGAGAGCACGTCGTAGTCCGCCTCGGAGAGGCCGGCGTCCTGGGTCAGCTCCCGGGCCAGCTCCAGGTCGAGCAGCCGACGCATACGGCGGTAGCCGCGCCAGGCGCGGTCCTCCCGTTCGTCCAACCACCGGGCTGCGTCCATCCGACGAGTCTAGCGGTTCGTTGACACGTCACCGATATGCCGCCTAAGTTCGATGACATGTCAACGAAATCTCTCCACGGTGACCCCGCCCTCTGGGAGTTGTTCGGTGAGCGGGGGCGTGGGGTGCTTGTCACCCTGCGCCGGGACGGCCGACCCCAGTTGTCCAACCTCGACTACCTGGCCGAGCCGGGCCTGATCCGCTGCTCCACCACTGGTGACCGGGCGAAGGCGCGCAACCTGCGCCGTGATCCTCGGGCGAGCTTCCACGTGAGCACGCCGGACGGTGGCGCGTACGCGGTCGCCGAGGGGGTGGTGACCCTCACCGATCCGGCCGCGGCCACCACGGACGAGACTGTCGACGAGTTGGTCGAGGTCTACCGGCGGATCCGCGGCGAGCACCCGGACTGGGCGGACTACCGCGCTGCGATGGTCGCGGACGGGCGGCTCGTGATCCGCCTCCAGGTGCATCGGGTGTACGGGTGGCGGCCGTGACACCCGGCCGGTCCCGTCCCGGCCCGCCAGGGCCGCTGACTAGGGTCTGAGCATGGTCGCAACTATCCGGTACGAGGACATCGTCAAGGTTCCGAAGGCGCTGCTGCACGACCACCTCGACGGTGGCCTGCGGCCGGCGACGATCGTCGACCTGGCCGCCGAGGTGGGCCACGAACTGCCCACCGCCGACCCCGAAGCGCTCGGACGCTGGTTCGCGGACGCGGCGGACTCCGGCTCCCTGGAGCGCTACCTCGAGACGTTCGCGCACACCGTGGCGGTCATGCAGACCGCGCCGGCGCTGCGTCGGGTGGCTCGCGAGTGCGCCCTGGACCTGGCCGCCGACGGCGTGGTCTACGCCGAGGTGCGCTTCGCCCCCGAGCAGCACCTGGAACGTGACCTCAGCCTGGACGAGGTGGTCGAGGCGGTGCTGGCCGGGTTCGCCGAGGGCACCGCCCTGGCGGTCGAGGCGGGCCTGACCATCCGGGTGGGCACCCTGCTCACCGCGATGCGGCACGCTGCCCGCTCGCAGGAGATCGCCGAGTTGGCCGTGCGGCACCGGGACGCCGGGGTGGTCGGCTTCGACATCGCCGGCGCCGAGGCGGGCTTCCCGCCCACCCGGCACCTGGACGCCTTCGAGTACCTCCAGCGGGAGAACTTCCACTTCACCATCCACGCCGGGGAGGCGTTCGGTCTGCCGTCGATCTGGCAGGCCATCCAGTGGTGCGGAGCGGACCGGCTCGGCCACGGCGTGCGCATCGTCGACGACATCGCCTCCGACGGCTCGCTCGGGCGGCTCGCCGCGTACGTCCGGGACAAGCGGATCCCGTTGGAGCTGTGCCCCTCGTCGAACGTGCAGACCGGCGCGGTGGCCTCGATCGCGGACCACCCGATCGGCCTGCTGCGGGACCTGCGCTTCCGGGTGACAGTCAACACCGACAACCGGCTGATGAGCGGCACCTCGATGTCGCGGGAGATGTCGCTGCTCGTGGAGACGTTCGGCTACGGCTGGAAAGAGCTTCAGTGGTTCACCATCAACGCGATGAAGAGCGCCTTCATCCCGTTCGACGAGCGGCTGCGGATCATCGACGAGGTGATCAAGCCGGCGTACGCGAAGTTGCTCGCCTGACCTCAGCCGTGCGGGTGGCCGGCGAGCAGGCCGGCCACCCGGCGCAGCACCTCCCGGGCCCGGGCCGCCTCCGCGCCCAGCCCCATCTGCCGGCGCAGCACCGCGGGCTCGGCCCGCAGCAGAGCCACCCCGCGTCGAACCAGCACCCGAGGCGCCTTGCGCTGCTCGGACAGGTCACGGGCGAGTCGGCGCAGGAAGGTCGCCCCGCGCGGACGGCGCAGCGCGTACGCGCCGGCGAGCAGGCCGCGGCGACGGCACTCCTCGACGATCTCGGCCGCGAAAATCCCTTCGGCTACGAAAAGTGGCGATCCGGCGACATCAAATGGCCGGGTGGCTACCCGTCGATCCGCGCCGATCGCATAAACCGGCACATCGGCTCTGCCCTCACGGGCTAGTTGGGCAATGATTTCCACCGCACTGGGGGCGTCCCAGGACTGCGGTGATTCCCAATCCACCTGGCCGTTTCGTCGTGGCAACGTAGGGTCATCGCCGTCTTTGTAGAAGTCGTCCAAGCAGAGCACCGGCAAGCCGGTTTGCTGCGCTATGTACGACTTTCCTGACCCAGAAGGGCCTGCCAGCAGGACAACGCGGTGGGGATGTTCCATTACCTTCAGTTACTCCGGCCAGACGGACTGCTATCAAATCGCATCAACATCTCATCACACCTTCGGTCGGGGACAACCTGGGCTTTCTTCTTGCCGACCGGCGTGATGGAATCTCGGGGGTCCGACCCGCCGGGTCGGTCGCTGGGCGTTGCCCGGGGCAACGCGTTGAAGCTGTAATCGCGAGGACGGTGACGTGAGCAAACGGCCAAAGCCGGCGGGCTCCTTCCTGTCTCGGCTGCGCCAGCCGGCCAGCCGGCTCGGGGACATGCCGATCTGGTCCAAGCTCGGTCTCATCATGATCGTGCCGACCATCGCCACGGTCGTGGTGGGCACGAGTGGTCTCATCGACCATGTGGAGACGCTCAACAATGCCAACCGAGCTGGCGATCTGGCGAACCTGTCGAGCTACTCAGGTGATCTGGTCGACGCTCTGCAGGACGAGCGGACAGCCGCCGTGCTGCTGCTCGGGGCGAACGGGACGCAGCCGAAGGCGCAGTACCAGGAGGCGTACAACCGGGTGAACTCCCGGGTGGATCAGGAGGCGAGCCCCTACCGCCAGCAGCGGGCCGAGATCGAGGACCTGCCGAGCAGCATGGACGGTCTGCTCGACAGCATCGACCAGAACCTGCAGGACCTGTCTGGCGTACGCAGTCAGGTGTTCAACGGCAAGCTCGCGCTCACCGAGGCCGTGCAGGCGTACGAGGGACTGATCAGCGACCTGCTCGCGATCCGCGACTCGTCCACGCAGCTCGCCGGTGACAACCAGCTGAGCGACCGGATGCGCGCCGCCGCGGGGGTCGCCCGGGAGAAGGAGTTCCTCTCCGCACGACGGGTCGTGGTGCACCGCGCGCTTGGCGGAAAGCTCCTGACCCCGGCACTGCGCAGGGACTACGTCGCAAGTGACACCGGCCAGCAGCAGGCTCTGCAGAGCTTCAAGGCCGTCGCCACCCCGGACGACGCGAAGTTCCACGACCAGACGGTCGCGGGCGGCGACCGCCGGCAGGCACAGAACTACACCGGCTGGATCGACGGCAACACCACCGGCGACATGCGCGGTGCGCCGTTCGGCCCGGACCAGTGGGAAGCCGCCATGACGGCCAACGCCAAGCTGGTCCGCACCGTCGAGACGAAGCTCGACAGCGAAGTGGTCGCCCAGGCCGACAAGATCCGCTCGGACGTCCAGCGCCAGGTCTTCCTGGAGACCGGTCTGCTGCTCAGCATGCTGTTGCTGGCCATCCTCTTCGCGTACCTCGTCGCCCGCTCGATGGCCCGCTCGCTGCGCGAGCTGCGGCAGGGCGCGCTCTCCGTCGCCCAGTACGGCCTGCCGCAGGCGGTGGCCCGGCTGCGCGACCCGCAGGTCGTCGGGCAGCTCACCCCGGTGCAGCTGGCCAACCAGATCGCCGAACCGCTGCCGGTGCGCAGCAAGGACGAGTTCGGTCAGGTGACCGAGGCGTTCAACGCCGTCCACCTGGAAGCCGTCCGGACGGCCGCCGAGCAGGCCGCGCTGCGCGCCTCCGTCGCGACCATGTTCGTCAACCTGGCCCGCCGTTCACAGATCCTGGTCGACCGCCTCATCGGGCACCTCGACCGGCTGGAGCGCGGCGAGGAGGACCCGGACCGGCTGGCCGAGCTGTTCCAGCTCGACCACCTGGCCACCCGGATGCGCCGTAACGACGAGAACCTGCTGGTGCTCGCCGGTGCCGACTCCACCCGTGTGCAGCGTGAGCCGGCCGCTCTCATCGACGTGCTGCGCGCCGCGCAGTCCGAGGTCGAGCACTACACCCGCATCGAGTTCGGGGTGATCGACCGCGACATCGAGGTCGCCGCCCACGCGGTCAACGACCTGGTGCACCTCGTCGCGGAGCTGTTCGACAACGCCACCGCGTTCTCCCCGCCCGATTCGCAGGTCATGGTCGAGGCTCGCCGTGTCGGCGACCGCTCCTCGCTGTACGTCGAGGACCGCGGCATCGGCATCAGCGCCGAGCAGTTGCACGACCTCAACGAGCGGCTCGCGACGCCACCGCAGGTGGACGTGGCCGTGTCCCGGATGATGGGCCTGGTCGTGGTCGCCCGGCTGGCGTCCCGGCACGGTGTCCGGGTCGAACTGCGCCCCGGCAACGATCGCGGCACGGTCGCCGACGTGACCCTGCCCACCTCGGTGCTGGTGCCCAGGGCGCTCTCCGGTCGGGTGCAGCAGCCTCCGGCGCTGCCGGCGGCCGGTGCTCCCCAGTTCGGTGGCCCGCAGTCCGGTGGGCCCGCGCCGGTCTTCGGCGCGCTCCCCGCGCTTGGCAACGGTCCTCGCCCGAGCGAGTCCGGCAACCAGGTCACCCTTGGCGGTCGTCCGTTCGAGCCCGCGTCGCGCAACGGTGCCGGCACCCCCACCAACGGCGGTGCGTACCGCTCGATGCCGGCCTGGTCCGACCTGACCGGTGCGGCGGGCGCGAACGGTGTCAACGGCGGCGACGGGTTCACCCCCCGGTCGGCAAACGGCCAGGGGACCGACCCGCTGCCGCAGCGCCGGGGCGGGGACGAGAGCCCGACCACCGGCCAGCAGCCGGCCATCCCTCGGCAGCTGCCGAGCAGCCCGGAGGCGCCTCCGTACTCGGCGCCGCCGGTCTCCGCGCAGCCCTACTCGGGTGCGCCGTACGGCGGCGCGCCGGTGTCGGCCGCTCCGGCCTCCGGGCAGCCGTACGCCGGTCCGCCGGTCTCGGCGGCGCCCGTGTCGGCCTCGCCGGTCTCGGCCTCGCCAGCGTCCGGTCAGCCGTACTCGGCACCGCCCGCCTCCGGCCAGTCGTTCAGCGGGTTCGCACCCCGCTCCGCCCCGCCCGCGCCGGCAACCAGCGCCCCGGCACCGCCGGCCTGGCCGCCAGTGCCGGGTGCCGACCGGGACACGGCCACCCCGCCGGTGCCCGAGCGGCTCGCCGCCGCCCTGGACATGACGACGGAGCTGCCGCGGGTTCCGCGGCCCGGTGAGCAGCCGGCCGCGGCGCAACCTCCCGCCCCGGCGCCGACCCCGGCTCCGGCTCCACAGACTCGACCGGCACCGCAGCAGCCGCAGGCGCAGAACCGCCAGCGGTACGCGGACGAGACGATGGAGCTGCCGATCTTCCGGGAGCTCGAGTCGGCCTGGTTCCGTACTCGTCGCCCGGGATCCGAGGAGACCGCCGCCGGCGCCCAGCCGGCGACGAACGGCGACTCCGCGACCCAGCAGTTCGCCACGGTCGAGGCCAGCGGTCGGGCAGTCCACAAGACACCACCCGGGACGACAGGTAACACACCGATGGCAGACACTCCGACGGTCGGAGGCACGCCGCGGGACAACGGCTCCACAGCGAACGGGGGCAACCGCCCCAGCCTCGCCGAGAGCCTGCCGAACCGCCGGCCCCAACCGCAGAGCAACGGCTGGCAGACCGCCGCCGACGACGGCTGGCGTGCCGCCTCAGCGGCGGCCGGCGCGGCGCCGGTGAGCGAGACCACCACGACCGGTCTGCCGAAACGCAAGCCGATGGCGCAGCTGGTGCCCGGCGCGGTGGAGAAGCCCACCGCCTCGGTCCAGCGGCGCTCCCCGGAGGCGGTCCGTGGCCTGCTCTCCGCCTACCACCGGGGCGTGCAGCGAGGGCGTAGCACCTCGGACAACCCGACCAGCCCGGAGGCGACTCCGGGAGGGCAATCCTCGCAGTCTGGCTCAGGCCCGGTGGCCGGGAGCGGGCAGAAGGAGCAAGAAGGATGACAACTACGCAGGATCTTGGTTGGCTGCTCGCCAACTTCGCCGACCGGGTGCCCGGCGTCGCGCACGCGGTCGCCGTATCGGCGGACGGCCTACTCCTCGCGTCGTCACGGGATCTGCCGCGCGACCGGGCAGATCAGCTCGCCGCGATCTCGTCGGGTCTGGTCAGCCTGACCCAGGGGGCAGCCCGCTGCTTCGAGGGAGGCGCGGTGTTGCAGACCGTCGTGGAGATGGACAATGGCTTCCTGTTCCTGATGTCCATCTCGGACGGCTCGTCCTTCGCCGTGCTGGCAGCGCGCAGCTCCGACGTGGGCCAGGTTGGCTACGAGATGGCGCTGCTCGTCGACCGGGTGGGCGACGCGCTGACCCCGCAGCCGCGTGCGGCTGCGGGAATGCTGGGCTGACGTCTCGCCGATCGTGAGGTCGGCACGACTGCAACAACGACAACGACGGGTTTCACCGGTGGGAGCCGGTAGCGGGTGCGAAGGAGGTGAGCGGCGAGATGGCCGATCGTGACGAACCGACCGGAGCGTTGGTCCGTCCATACGCCGTGACCCGTGGTCGCACCCGTCCTCGGCTCGACATCGCGCTGGAGGCGCTCGTCGAGACGACGGTGCGCGGCCGGGCCGCTGCCAATGGCAACGGCGGCCAGGGCCGCGAACACCAGTACATCGCCGCGCTGTGTGACGGACGCGTGCAATCGCTCGCGGAGATCGCGGCGCGGATGCAGCTCCCGCTCGGTGTGGCCCGGGTGCTCATCGCCGACATGGCGACGGACGGCCTGGTCGCGGTCCACGAGCCGACCATTTTGGACGACTCCGACGACGCGGTGGGCACTGAACTGCTGGAGAGGGTGCTGAGTGGACTTCGCAGGCTCTGACATGTCGCACCGCCCGCCGAACCCGAGCGGCCGCGTGACGTCGGCGAAGATCGTAATCGCCGGTGGATTCGGCGTCGGTAAGACGACGCTGGTCGGCTCGGTCTCGGAGATCACGCCGCTGACCACCGAGGCCATCATGACCTCCGCTGGCGTGGGCGTCGACGACACCCGGCAGGTGCCGGGCAAGACGACGACCACGGTGGCCATGGACTTCGGCCGGATCTCGATCGACCGTGACCTGATCCTGTACCTGTTCGGTACGCCGGGTCAGACCCGTTTCTGGTTCATGTGGGACGAACTGGTGCGGGGTGCGATCGGCGCGGTCGTGCTGGTGGACACCCGCCGGCTGGCCGACTGCTTCGCGGCGATCGACTTCTTCGAGCACCGACGCCTGCCGTACCTGGTGGCGATCAACTGCTTCGACGGTATGCAGTACCACGACCCGCAGGACGTCCGGGACGCCTTGGCGATCTCGAGCGACGTGCCGGTGGTGGCCTGCGACGCCCGTAACCGGGAGTCGACGAAGCACGTGCTGATCTCGCTCGTCGAGTACGTGCTGACGATGCGCCGTACGCGCGCCGTCGCCCCGGCCTGACCGCGGCGCTGCACGCCCCCGGTGGTGGCTCTGGCCGCCACCGGGCGCTGCCGGCCGCCCCCGGTGAGTGCCTCCGCGCCGGCTCGTCGCACGGGCCAGCCAGCGCGCCGCCCAGCCGCCTCCTGACGACCTGAAAGCTGTCCGCCCCTACCCCGGGGCGGAGGCTCACCCACGGTCCTCGCGAGGCGGCTTCTGCGTGCCCGGGGGTCGCTCGCTGACACGGAGCCACGGCCCTCACCGGCCGACGCGTCCGCACCACTCCGACCCTGAACTGGACCG
>NZ_JBSGIV010000073.1:0-29931 GCF_053605225.1 Micromonospora sp. NPDC003944 | reverse complement strand
ATCCGTTACCGGATGTTACCGCCGTTGCCTGAGAAGATCTTCGTCTCCCCAGGTCAATCGGTCGGGACGGCCGGATTCGAACCGACGACCCCTTGCTACCAACGGTAACCGGATCAAGCTTGTCATTGCTTGCCGAAGATGGCCGTTGGGCTGCGAAGACATAGCAAGGCGCTCATTGTCTCTTGTCACCCTTCGTCAACGATTTGGCGGGGTTTTCGGGGGATAAACGGGGGTGAGTCGTTGCTGCGACGTGTGCGTCCGTCAGCCAGTTGGTCGCCGGGCGACGGGCTTGCGGCTGGTCAGACGGGAAGTGCCTCTAGGTCACGCCCCAGCTCGGCCTCGCTCACCCACTGCCGCGCCGCGGTTGAACATCGCGAACGCAACCACGCTGAGCCTGCGCAGCTCTTCTTGGACCCGAAGGTCCCCCTCCCGGCCGGTCCGGCCGGCCGCCAGTTTGTCGACCTGCCGCCGGGCGAGCCAGGCAGCGACTCGCACTTTGTCAAATGGCTTGAGCCGTAGCGCGACGGTGCCCTCATTCAGGGTAGCTTCGCGCCTTCCCTTAGCATTTCGTTCAGTGATGCACGACCGTCAGGGTCACGTGTGGCAGTGGCCACGTCCAGCGGTGAAATGTAGTCCTGCACCTGACCGCGTCGGCAGTTCTGCAGACGAACCTCGAGAAAGGCTAGAACGTCGTTCGCCCATGAAGAGTCAATTTCTCTCACCCGGCTGACGGCACGTGAGTATGCGGCTTCACCGTCGCGAAGAAAATAGCCTCCATCTTCCGTGGGCATCAAATCTTTTGCCAACTGCACTCCTCCTCGGAATGCGACGTCACGGAATATAGAACCCCCAAAATCGTTTCCTTCGAATCGATTTCGTTCGCGACCCAGATCGGCAGCAACGTTCGGCAAGGGCTGCGCGTCAAATACGACGCGCTCTAACCTTGACTCGAAGACGCAGCCCACGAATTGGGCCGACAACGAAATCCAGTTTTTGATTTTCGAGCTCTCGAACCTGCAATTCCTGAATGTCGCCCTGCCAACTGAGCTAACACTCAATTCGCAGTTGACAAAGACGCACCTTTCATAGTGCGACTCAGCGCTTCCCGCACCAAAGCTACCACGTTTTATTTTTATTGATCGGAAGACAACTCGATCCAGCTTCGCCCCATTGGCGACAACAATCTCATCAATCTTCGGGTTGGCAAACTCCTGTTCAATGAATACGCCCCCGTGCACGATCAGGCGAGTTCCAGTCAAATACTTTTCGAGCCTTTCCAAGGCATTTTCCTGTCCTGAGGAGATGTCATTTTGCAACCAATTCTACCGGAGTCCGACCTGAACATTGACCTGATAGGCAACGTAAGAGGACGTGACATAACCCCCACTTCGACCAACATGCGGCGCAACATCGAAACCGGTCGTGAACTCCACCTGCCTACCCGTTTGGGTATCAGTAAAATCTACGCCATGGCTTGCTTTGTAACGGAATCGACCCGGATGAGACGCTTGCAGCTCAGCGTCAACTGCGCGATGCAGCGCGGTTCCGAATATCACGCGCCACATGAACGAGCCTTTTCGAGCGGGAAGCGTCAGCTCTTCTGCGCTCAAGTGTTTATTCATCAACTCGCTTGCGCTACCCGCGTTTTTGAGAGCCCGGTCGGCCGCGTCCCGCACGATTTCAGTCGATTCGTTGGGCGCGCCCACGCCTTCCCCTCTCACCAACCAAACAAATCCGATGGCGGCAGCCAGCTCCAACGATATGTCTTGGCATTCTTTCGGGTGAAGACGACACATCTCTTCTTCATATTGCTGCATCGCCATCTCGCGGACGCCTTGATACGCGTCCGGCCCGGTCAAATCGGCCCACTTGGCGCCGTATAGGGCCTCTAGTTTCCGCTTAGACCGCTCCCCATCAGTCGCCCAAGGCTTTGATGCCGCCCCTGGCGCATCAGTCGACGATCCACCTACCTTGCTACCGGAGCAGTGCGGCCAGCATTCAGAATTCTTTTCTTTCTCTTCACGGTTGCCATTCTCATCACCGGGCCGATAGCCGGGGCAACTGACGACAGTTATGCAATCAGCCGGAATCATTCCACTAGGGTCACTAAGGTTCACTGGGGTGTTATTTGCGTACGCATAAGGGTCCCACTGCTGCGGGTTGCCCAGATCCATGATCGGATCTACCGAGATGAAACGCCCCAGGAATTGATCGTACTGCCGTGCGCCGATGTTGATCAGGCCGGTGGGGTCTTTGTCGCCGTCGACGAAGCCCTTGCTGTTGGGCCAGGTGGGGTTCGTTCCGCGGGGTGTGCCGTAGGGGGTTTGCCGGCGGATGTCGACAGTTTGGGTGCCGGCGTTGATGGCGATTTGTTGGGTGCCTTGGTGGTCGCTGTAGAGCCAGGTCAGGTCGGTGACCGCTGAGCCCGCGGTGCGGCTGGCAATGGCCGTGCCGGCGAAGTCGTAGTAGCGGCTGCCGGTTTGGACGCCGCCCTGGAAGCGGATCTCCTGGCCGGGGAGGTACAGGGTGGTGCCGGTGGTGTCTTTGCGGATGAGCCGAACACCGTCGGTGTCGTAGATGTTGGTCTCGATGGCCTTTCCGGCGACGCTAACGGTGGCGAGCTTGCCCTCGGCATCCCAGCCGAGGATGTGGTTGTTGGCGCTGGTGAAGCAGTTGTTGCTGAGGGATTGGATGCCAGGCCGACAAGTCATATTGCCCGACTTGTCGTATTCATACTTACTGCTAGCGGTGGTCCGATCAGGTCTTACGGTCTTCACGTTGGTGACGGCGTGGGGTAGCACGACTCCCTGGCCGCCGTCGGGCATGGTGTAGCTGCGGGTGGTTTTCCCGCTGCTGTCGTTGCTGGTTTCGGTGAGCCGGCTGCCGGTGTCGGTGAAGGTCCAGTCCTGCCAGTAGGGTGCCGGCCCGCCGAGGTTGACGAGGACGGGGTCCGTGGCGCAGGAAACCCCGGCCTTCGGGGTCCAGGCGGTCGTCAGGCGCCCCAGTGCGTCGTCGCGGAAGCATTGGGCATCCGCTTCATTGACCTGTGGGGTATCAATGATCGACTCGATGTTGCCGGCGTTCTGGTAGGAGTAGCGGCGGTCCGAGACCGTGCCGGCAACCGTCGAGCGTTCAATGATGGTCCGGTCGACTCGGCGGGTTGCCCCATCGCGGTAGACGGTGTCCTGGGTGAAGTTGCCGCTCCCGGGGATTTTGTAGATCGAACCGCTACGTTCGCCGTACGCGGTGTAGCTGGCGGTCGCCAAGGTACCTACGAACCCGGTGAGGCTGGTGTCCAGGCGCACCGGCATGCCGGTCGTGGCGTCGTAGTCGGTGGTGACTTGCTCGTTGACGAGGCCGCCGCCGGCTGGGTATGCGGTCTTCGTGGGGGCGCCGGTGTACTGGGAGTAGCTGTAGCCGAAGCCGTAGGTGTCGCCGAGGTCGGAGTTCCACGGCATCACGTAGTCGACGCCGGTCGGTTGGTAGCGTTCGTTGAAGTTGCCGACGTGCCACTCGTACTTGCTGGCGGTGCCGGCGGAGTCGTAGTCGTAGCGGATCTTCTGGGTGAGCTGTCCTTTGAATCTGGGGTTCGGCTCGCCGTAGAGGGTGTCGTATTTCCATTCAGAGCGTAGGCGTCCGGTGGCGGAGTCGTCGCGGAGTTGTGTTTTGCGGCCGAGTTGGTCGTAGCCGTACCAGAGGGTCTCGCCGCGAGCGTCGATGGTCTGCTTCAGCGCGTTGTCGTCGTAGAAGGCGCTGGTGGTGGTGCCCTTGTCCGGGTCGGTGGTGCGCCAGAGGCGGCCCTTGGCGTCGTACTCGTTGATCCACTCGTTCCCGGCCGAGTCAGCGTTCTTTGTCGCCTGGCCCTTGCGGTTGAAGGCGTAGGTGGTCTCCAGGTAGGCGCCGTTCACACCGGAGGGCGTGGTGTGTTGCCGCAGTGCGACGGTGCGGCCCTCGATGTCGGTGACGGTGGTGGTGGGGGTGCCGCCCTTCGGCGGGGTGACCTTGGTCAGGTCACCCTCGTAGCTGGTGACGGTGCGCCACTTCTCCAGCAGATTCGTGACGTCGTCGCCGGCGAGGAAGATGCTGCTCGTGGGTCGGGACGCCTGGTCGTAGACGGTTCGGGACACCGCGGGTACGGACCAGTCCGGTTCGGACCAGAAGACACCCGACGGGGCGCCGGGCTCGGCGTGGGCGGCGTAGCTGGCTGCCTCGCGCCCGTACTCGTCGTAGAGGGTGTCGGTGACGACTCGGTCGCTGCCGCCGCCCAGCGACGGCGACTGGGTCTGCCGCGGACGCAGCAGCCCGTCGAGGATCTGGTGCGAGGTGATGTAGGTGCCGTCGGCGTTCAGGGTCTTCGACATGACGTAGGGGTAGCTGTCGCGTCCGTCAGCGAACGTGTAGGTGTACTGCGCCGATGGGGTGTTGGGGTTGGCGGCGTGGGTCCATCCCGGCGTCCAGACCTTGGCCACACGTCCGAGGGCGTCGTACTGGACCGTCGAGGTGACCTTGTCGTTGGGGTCGGTGGTTTTTGTCGTCGAGCCCCAGTAGGGGTTCGTCTCCACCTTCGACGACCAGTTCAGCTGGTTCGTGCTGGTCACCAGGGTGATCGGCCCGCCCACCGCCGGGGTGTACGCGGTAGTGGTGACGTTGCCCTTGATGTCGGTCGCGGTCCGCTGCTTGCCGGCAAAGTCGTAGGTGGCCTGGGAGGTCGTCTGCCACACCGTTCCGGTGCCGGATACCCAGTCCTTGAGCTGCTCGGTCTTGGTTCCCGAGCCGAACGTGGGTGCGGTGTCGACGCTTGTCGCGCCGTCGTAGTAGGTGCGGGTGTCGGAGATGATGTCGTCGACGCTGGTGGGGTCCTCGTCCTCGTCGCACGGCAAGGCGGTGGTCGTGGTCTGCTTGACCAGCTGCGTGAGGTTCTTGCCCAGATTCCGGTTGTAAGTGTACGAGGTGCACTTTTCGTCGCCGGTCTTCGAGAAATCCCCGTCGTCCTGCGACCACGTGACCGTTCCGTACGTGTGGTCGTAGTCGCTCGTCCCGCGCGAGGTGCGCCACCCCCGGGAGCCGTCGACGCCCAACGCGGTGCCGGCGTAGGTCGTCTGGGTGTTGACGAACCGTGCTTCCACCAGGTCGCCGTTGATGGTGCGGCTCGCGGTGGGGTCCGACCGCCAGGGAACGTTCACCGTCTTGGACACCGGCTTGGTCTCGGTACCGTTGTAGACGACCTGTTCCCGGATCTGTCCGGCGAACTGGTCCTCGTCGTAGACGGTCTCCGTGCCCACCGAGGCTGGCACGAGCACGCTGCGGGTGCCGCCGGATGGGCTGAGCTTGTCGCCGTGCATACCGCGCAGGAACGTCGTCTCGGTCAATGTGCGCGGGTTGCCGCTGTCCCCGACCCGGGTCTTGACCTTGTCGTAGCCACGCCACTGCCCCCACGTCTTGCGCTCCGGCCTGGTCAGGCCGTCATCGTCGTCGAAGTGCCACGCCGGGGACTCGGGATAGTCGTACCAGGTGTGCGTGGTCGGCGATTTTCCCTTTGGCAGTTGGACGTCGTCCTGGGCCACGTGCTCGACGCGGTACTTGTGCCACCACTCCGTGACCAGCGTGTTGCCCGTCGGATCCTGCGGATCCGGCACCCTCACCGGATAGCAACGCCGGGTGTTGTTGTGTGGTGCCAGCGTGGCGACGATGGCGGCGGTGCACTCGGCCTGCGAGTAGTCGACTTTGATGCGGGCGCCGGTTTCCGTGACGATGCTCGAGAGGCGCAGCCAGTTGTCGGTGGGGCTGTGCTCGGTGTACACCCGGTTCGCTAGTGACTCCGCACCGAACGTCACCTTCGGAAGGTTGATGGCGGTGGTGCCGACCAGGCCCGCGTGGTCGATGCGGTCCAGCCACAGCCCCTCGTGGGTGGAGTCACCCGTCGCCGAGAAGGTGTGCCCCAGGGTCCAGGATTCGACGTTCTGCCAATCCGGGGTTGATTTGGTGGTGTCCCACACCCGGGTGGTGACCGTCTTCAACCGCTTGGTCGTCCAGAACGTCGGCGTGTACTGCTGGGGGCAGGACGTGGCCGACACCTTGCACTCCTGGTCCCACGGCGTGTCCTTCCAACTGGCGGTCACCGGGGCGGCCTCGGTGCCACAGGTGGAGAAGCAGCGCATATCGGTGGTGAACAGGACCTGCGCGTACGGGGTGGTGCTGCGCTCGGTGACACCGTGCGTCGCGGCCGTCCGGTCGTAGGTGCCGTAGTCGATGCGGGTGAGGTAGCCGGCCCGGTCGTAGGTCACGTCGTCGGAGTCGGTGACGTTGCGGGCGTACTTGTTGGTCTCCCTGCCGTACCACAGCGACATGGTGTTGCCGCGCACGTCGACGACGTAGTCGAGGTTCCACCGCCACGCCTGCACACAGTCCGACCCCACGAACGTGCCCTTCGCACACGGCTCTTTGGCATGGTTGCCGAACACCGGCACCGTGAGGGTGGAGTTCGTTACGGACGTCTGCCCGGGCAGGTTGTGCCGGCCGAAAAAGTACTGGGTGCCGTCGGTGGTCGTCACCTTCCAGTACTCACCCACGTCCCCGTAGGCCGGGTCACCGCTGTCACCGTTGGTCGCCCCGGTCAGCTTCTCGATCTTCGACCCGTCCTCGGCGCGGGAGTGCCAGCCCTTACCGGCCTGGTAGATGAGCTCACCGCCGTGGCCGTTGAGGCTCATCGTCGCGTTGTCGGAGCGCCAGCACTGGTCGCCCGTCCTCGCGGTGTTCCTCGCCCCGTTCTTCATGTCCTCGGCACACGGCACGTACCGCCGCTCGATGAAACCGGAGGAGTAGTCGAAGCCCTCGCCGATCCACGACGGCTGATTGTTCGTTACCTCCGACCGGCCATCGACCGTGGATGACGAGTAGCTTAGGGCGACTGACGGTGCCGGGCCAGTCGTCGGCGGCATGCGCAGCGGGTAGTTCCACGAGAAGTCACCACCGCTACCGCCGCTGGACCAGGTGGACGAGGGGGCGAGGCTGGTCGCGCCGAAGTCACCGTCGGCCCCGGCAGACGCAGCAGCCAGCATGACGAATGAGCCGGATGGCGCAGCGGCGGAGGCGACGCTCACCTCCGCGGTGGCGATTCCGGCGTTGGCGTCGTTCATGGTGTGCAGCGGCACCGACCGGCAGTTGGGGCTGGTGGGGTTGTTCATCGCGCACTGCGGCACCTGCCACAGACGCAGGCGCGACGCCCACGACCCGCCGGCCGCGTAGCGGAAGGAGTCGTAGTTGACTGACACCTTCGCCACGCCGGTCGGTGCGCCCTGCGGGGCCGTCACCTGCAGCATCAGGCCGTCGCGCCAGGCCTGCGGGAGGGTTGCCCGGTCCACGACCTTCACGTTGAGTTTGGTGAGCGGCTTGCCGGCCTTGCCGGCGGCCCGCTCGACCCAGACCGGCAGGGAACCGGCCTGCACGCCGCGGCTGCTGGCCGCCCGGGCTGAGGTCGCGGCGAGGTCGACCCGCGCAGCTGCGGAAGCGGGCCATTTCGGTGC
This sequence comes from Micromonospora sp. NPDC003944, assembly GCF_053605225.1. Taxonomy (NCBI): domain Bacteria; kingdom Bacillati; phylum Actinomycetota; class Actinomycetes; order Micromonosporales; family Micromonosporaceae; genus Micromonospora; species Micromonospora sp. NPDC003944. Next base: position 22,408 of record NZ_JBSGIV010000073.1, on the reverse strand, counting down.
CGGTGAGGGAGCCGAAGTCACCCTGTTCTGCTGCCAGGCTTTGCCGCCGGTTACCGGACCGCCGTCGCGGTCGAGCTTCTCCGCCGGCGGCTTCGACGGCAGTCGCGGTGCCGCCGCCTGCGCTGGCACGTACGGCACCAGGGACAGCACCAGAGACGCGATCACCGACCCGACCAACGGCCAGCGCCGGGCGCTCGTACCGGGAAGACTCCGGCGGACCCGCCGTGGGCCGCGCACAGACCGTGCCGACATGAACTGTTCCTCTCCAACAACCACAAAAGCCTGGGGAAAATTCGACAGGAGCGAAGGCCGTTGCCGGACCGGCGGACCTTGACCTCTCCTGCTCGGCCTGGCCGGGGACCGGGCCGAGCAGGAGATGGTTTACCGCCGGGTCACCGGTGCCATATGACTGTTCCGCCGGGGTCGAGGAGCACCAGGTCGCCGTTGTCCTGCAGCACGAGGCGGCTGGCGTTCGTACCTCGGGTGTTGGTGTGCCACACCGGTGTGCCATCCCGGCTGTAGACAACCAAGTTGCCGTCGGTCTGCAGGATCAGGTGGGCGCCAGGAGTGCCCCGGGTTCCGGTGTCCCAGAGGGGGAAACCTGCCTGGGTAAGGACGAGGTTGCTGTCGTCCTGCATCCACAGCTGGTAATTGCCGACATCCGAGCGCAGGTACTGACCTGCGGAGAGGCTCTCGCCCTTTGCCAAGGTGTTCGTGCCAGGTGAGACCGACATGTGGGCGTTGTACGAGTTGAGTACGGCGGTGTCGGTCATCGCGCCCTGGAAGACCGCCACGTCGTCAATGCCGCCGCTGAACTGATCGGCGAACTGGTCATGCCACAGCGTGCGTCCCACCAACAGCGGCCCCGACGATTTCATCGGCGTGAACGCCACCGCCTTGGTTGCCTGCAACTGCCCGTTGACGTAGAGGCGTAGTTCGCGGCGGCTGGCGTCGTAGACGCCCGTCAGGTGCGTCCAGACCCCTTCGGCCGCGGCGGACGTCGACGACACCCACTCCGTCGCGGTGGTCGTCGCGTCCTCATCGCTCACCACGAACGACCACTTGCCCTCGGTCTCGGTGTACTTGAGCCAGCCGGCGCTCTCGTTTGCGCCCCGTTGCGAGAGGATCGCTCTGCTGCCGGTCAGACTGTCGATCATCGCCCACGCGGACAGGGTGAACGAGTCGTCGGTGCGCACCACCGGGGTGTCCTGCCAGACGGTGAATTGGTTGCCGTCGCCGTTGGGTAGGGTTGTTCCGGTCTTGACGGCGCTGCGGGCGTACTCCTCCGACGCGCTGGTGTAGCCCTCGTTGGGGAAGTATTCCGAGTCCAGCCACAGGCCGAAGCCACCATTGCCGTGACCAGAGCCGTTCGTCGCGCCCCGGGTGAGGGCCAGCCACCGACCCCAGGATGACGGCGGATCAGGCGCCTGGCAGGTATCCCGCAAGTTGGTGAGGTAACAGCGTCGCATGTCATCGAAATCCCAGCTGCCGGCAAGGATCGGCGTCAGGATTCCGGGCTCGTTGAACCCGCCAGACAGCGGATCGGTGGCCAACTGGCCGGTGAAGTCGTGTGGCACCAAGACCCGGTCGAAGACCTGCACGTCGGCGAGACTGCCCTGCCACCACCCGGCCGGCGACTTCCCAATCCAGAACGGCCGCGTGGCGTCATTGAACCCCACGACACCGGTGACCGTTGATTCCAACGTTCCGTTGACATACAGCTTGAGCGTGTTCTCCACGGAGTCATACACGCAGCTCAGGTGGGTCCAGACGTTGGTTTGTGGCACCGAGGTCGACTTCGCATTCCACCACGTGGTGGTGCCCGACGCCGCCGACGGGACCTGCGCCACCCACCGGTCGGTGCTCTTCTGATACTGCAGATACAGCGACGCCCACCCGGCGCCGTCCTTACTCACCACTGCCCGGTCGGCTGACTTGTCGGTCAGCCGCACCCAGCCGGCCACGCTGTACGACTTCGACGTGTCGACAACCTGCCCGGCGGCCTGCGCGTACGACGACGTTCCATTGAACGTCGCTGTCTGCCCTCCCACCAAACGGACATCGTTGGCCCACGTCACGTTCGACGCCGTCACCGGCGAGTTGACCGGAGCCGGCTCGCCGTCAGCTAGCGCGGCCGCCTGGTTGACCCCTGGGTAGGTCTCCAAGCCCCATCTGGCCGTCGGGCCTGACGAGCGGGAAACCATGAACTCAACCGATCCGGAGCCCTCGTTCATAGTGGCGTCCACCGCCTTGACGAACAGAACATTGCGGCCGAAGCTCTGCGCCGTCATGTCCACCTCGGCGAACCGGGGGTTCGTGCCCTGCGCGGTGACAACCCGGGTGGCATCGTCCCAGCCGTAGAGAAACTTGACGACATCCGTGGAGGTGGACTCAAACCTGACCCTGCCCCTCATACCCGGCCCCGCCGGCAGCGCCACCACCCGCGCGGTCACTGTCGGCTTGGTCGTGTCGGCCCTGAACTGACACCACTTCGACCAGGGGCTCGTCGCGTAATAGGGGGCCTTGTCGGTAGCTTTGGCGCGGAACGCATACAACACGCCGGTCGTGATGGTCACCGGGTTGCTGTCCGCGCGTGTGCCCGGGGTGATGCCAGCCTTGACGGGTGGCGGTGTTTTGCGGGCCGGGGACGTGTCCGTCACTGTGCCCATTCCACCGGCGGGCACCTGGATCCACTCGAAGGCCGCCGTCAACGAGTCGTCGTCACCGTCAGCGTCTGGGAACACCGCGTAAAACTTCGGAGTCAGCGTGCCGACCGTCAGGGCGCCCGATGCGGGACAGGCCACCTCGGCTACCTGCAACCCGTTCGGTGCGCCCGGCCTGGAGTCGTAGTCCGCGTACAGCTTCGCGTCGTTCGGCTTGAACTTCTTCCACCGCTTCTGCGTCGACTCGCCCGACCCATCGGACGAACGCGCGGTGAACCCGACCGTGATGGTGTCCCACCAGTCCGTCGCCGCGGTCTGCACCTGACGGGCCACCGTCGCCCCGTCGAACTTCATAATCATGTCCGGTTGCCGGGGGTCACACCCGCCAGCCTCGTTCGCGTGCCCCCAAGCGTCGGCCAAGAATGTCGGGATCTTCATCTTCGACCAGCTGGCCTTCATCGTCGCGTCGATCGCCGAGGACAGATACATCGACGCGACCGTGTCCTCACACGAGTACGAGTGCCCCAGGTTCATCTGGACGTACGCCGACTCGATGTGCTTGCCCTTGAGCGACACCCCATTCGCGGTCGTCTTGAACTCAAAGAACGACCGATACAGCGCGCCGGTCTCCGGATTCAAACCCACCCGCGCGGACGTGTGGTCACTGTTCGAGGAACCATTGTTCGTGGCGTAGGCCCACCGTGACTTGTAGACCGACCAGAGCGGGTCGATGAAGAGCGGGAACACCGTGTCAGGTGCCTGCAGCAGCTCCGCGTCCGGGCGCAGCACGAGATCGGTGCCCACCACGTCCACCGCCACCGGCGCTACCTCAGCAGAGTCGCCGGCGACCGCCGACGTCGACATCGACTCCATCGGTGCCACGCCGCCGCGGGCAGAGGCTCCCGCCGCCTCGCCTGTCCGGGAGTCCCACATGATGGCAGGTTCCGCTGAGGCGATGACGGAGCTGCCAGCCGTCGCGCGCAATCCGCCGTCGGGCTCGGCGCTCACCTGTACATCCCCGCTCAACCCGAATCGGATCTGGCGCACTGCCGGACTCGCCGCGGCCGCCGCTGACTTGACGACCAGCGCGTGAGCGAACCCTGTCCGGGTCGCCCGCACCACCAGGTCCACCTCAGTCAACACGTTGCGGTAGGTGACGGCGTCGCCCGAAACCTCCGGCGCTGGCAGAGGGCCTCCAGGCCACGACATCATCATCGTCTTGCCGCCGCGCTTGAGGGTCACCAGCGGGCCGTTGCCACCAGCGGAGAACGAGACGTCGGCGACCGACGCCGCCGGCCGCCACCCACCATCCGCTGCCGGAGCGAGATCGAGATCAACGTCGGTCCACTTGCCGTCCTTACGGGTGCGCTGTGGCTCTACTGCCGCTTCGAACCGCATCCGCCCGTCGGGCTGCGCCACCACCTGGGCGAGTTCCGTGCGGGAGCCGTCCACGGACACCGGCTCGGCACAGGCCGCGGCCAACGCCGACGCCGCAGCCTCCGATGGGGCGACACCCGTACACGCTGGAGCCGCCCCAGCGGCGGGCACGGGGGCAGGAGCGACGAGCAAACTGCCGGTGACGGCAGCGGCTACCCAGGCTGCCAGCCCACGACGGCACCGACGTCCCATGCCACACGTCCAATCGATCAAGGAGCAGTGGCAGAGACGATAGGGCTAGTGATCTCTTCGCTTGGTCCCGTCGGGGCGTGCACAGGCTGGCCGGCTCCACATCGGACCTCGTTGGTATCGCACGCTATCTATGACAGCACCTCTCTGAGCTTGATTCACTACGCCACGTAACCGTCGCCAGGAAAACTTGCCGATGACGTGATGTACGTCATAGCGGGATCGGCGGGATTGTGCGCTCTGCCGCCCAGCTGACCCTCGGCGTCGTTGCCGGAAGGGGTATCGCCACCTAGCAACGGCTGCACCCGGTCCTGATTAGCTGGCAACGGGATAGCAGGACTTGCCCGGGTAGCCGACCGACGGCCTCCCAATAGTGGCGTGCCCAGATGCGGCCCAAAACGGTGCGTGCCCAGATGCGGCCCAAAACGGTGCGAGTCTGGTCGACTGCCGCGCACCATGCTTCAACCACCACTCCGTCACTGACGTCAGCGCTCCCCTCGCCGAGACTTTGGCCCGTAGATCGACCGCGCCCTTCAGCCAACCAGCGCCCGTGGTCGAGGACGACCTGGCAACGCCGCACATAGAGCGATGGCAGTGCGATTTGTATCGCTTCCTATCGAACCAGCTCCGACGACGAGCGCCGCAGAGCAAGAACGACTGCGCGGCGTACGCCCGTGACGGCAGCAGCGGAAGACTGTTGGCGGGTTGGCGGTGGGCCCTGCGAACACAGCACACACAGGCACCGGCTGACGCGCTCGTTGTCACACCGACGATGCTCATGGCAGTCACGACCGCTTCGGGCAGGCCCTGCGGCTTGAACCGCCCGGGCGTGCGAGGTGTTCATCGAGGACCCGCGCATCCTCAAGATCACGATTGGATGTCGGGTCTGACCGGGCCGTTGACCCTCCGGTACAACTCCCGTGAGCTGTGCGGCGGGCAGAACGCCCGGATCGGGGGAACGACAATGGAAACCACGGCACCGGAGCCGGCACCCGTCCCGCCGCCGCGACCGCGCCGACGCCGGGCATGGCTCGCTATCGCGCTGGCCGGAGTGCTGGCCAGCGGGGCCGCCGGAGTGACAGTCTGGCGGACAACCGCCACCCCGTCACCGGCATCCGCCGAGGTCACTACCACCGATGCCGCTGTGGAACTCTTCGCCGGGCTACCCGACCGGCTGCTGCCACCGACCAACCCGAGCGCCCTACCCAGCGACCGGGCCGTAGGACGGGGAACCCTGCTCTACCAGATCAACGACCCCAAAAGCTTCACCGCCACAAAAAGCGGCTTGCCTCGACTGCCCATGTACCTGGTGACCGCAACCGGCGACCAATTCGCCGTCGGGCTGGTCACCATCAGCGAGTTCAGTCATGCGCTCTCCCCCGACGGACGGTGGTTCGCCCACCGCCGAGACCGGCAGTGGTGGATCCGCGACCTCACCGGGACCACCGATCGGGCCGTCCCGCCCGGCTACGAACTGCGGCAATGGTCCACCGACGGACAGTCTCTGCTGCTCGGGCAAACCACCGGCACCAGCGAGACGTACACGGCATTCACCCTGCCCAGCGGAGAACTGCGCCCGCTGGGCTTACCCGCGATGCCGGCGCGTCGAATGCTGGCATTCCTCGACGGGCGTGAACTGGCCACCTTGGAGTTCAACCTCGGCGCGAACCTCCGGCCGCGCCGATATCTCACCATCGCCATTCAAGACGCCGACAGCCGCAGCGCCCGGTCGGTGTCGATCCCCACCACCCTGCAGGTAGGCCCCGGCGACTTCCGCAACGCGCTCGCCCCGGTCATCCGCGGCGGAGGCAATCCGCCGAGCGTGTGGGCTGTGGTCACCCGGCAGAAGCAGACCCCGACCGACCAGCCGGAACAGCCACAGTCAGAACCCCCTTGGACAATGGTCGGAGTAGACCTACGGTCCGGCCAACCAGCCGGCCGGATAGACCTCGTGGCACCCAACAACGACCAAGGTGAGGAATTCCTCGGTCTCTCCGGCACCGAACTCCTCCTGCAACGCTGGACCGCCCGCGGCGCCGAACTGGTCGCCGCCAACCCCGCCAACGGCAAGCGCCGAGTAATCACCTCCCTACCCGACTACGCGCGGCTGACCCTCCCCAGCAACTAGTGTCCAAGCCAGCACCAGCACGACCGCGCTCGTGAGCAAAGCAGAGATTCAAACCCACGACAGCCCAATGTCGAGCCTCGTTCAAGGCGTTCATTACTTGTCAAACCCTATAGACAAACTTAAAGCCCTGACCAGCGTTTCCGCTGGTCAGGGCTTTTGTCTGTCGGGACGGCCGGATTCGAACCGACGACCCCTTGACCCCCAGTTTTATAACGATTCTGTCACGCCATGCCGGGATCGACTCATTCGTCCTCGAATTCGGACGGATCGGCATCGATTATGACGGCCGCTGCCATCCCATGTCAGCCACCTCGCCACCCGTACGTCCTCGTCGTTACCGGTCTCGTTACCCTGCAGAGTCAAGGACCAACGGTGCCGCCAGGTCCAAGTGGCTCCGCAAGGGGCAGGTATGGAAGAGGCTGACAAGCATGGGTCCTCCGAGAGCGCGGTACGCGAATGGATCACCGCCGTCGGCTATCGCCGCGAGCTACGGAAGCCCAGAGAGTCGTTCGACGCCCGTTGACGCCCAGGGTGGGTTCGGCCGACCGGCCAGGCGTCGGTAGAGCGCTCGAGCGTCATCGTGCCGGCCGACGTCGCGCAGCGCGTCTGCGGCCTCGAGTACCAGATGGGGATCGTCCAGGCTGGTCAGTGCCTGACGGTAATAGGCGAGGCCGGCCGACCTCGTCGCCGGGTCGGCGTAGAGCAGGCGTCCCAGCTCGCGGGCCGCGATCGGCGACCAATGCGCGTCGTCCAACTCGATCGCCTGGCGCCAGGCCTGTTCGGCGCGGCCTGCTTCGCCCAGTGCGGCCAGCCGAGTGCCCCGACGGCATGCGGCCTCGCCGGCCCAGCGTGGGTCCCCGGCCTCGATTACCTTGGCGTACGCCTCCGCGGCCGTGGCGTCGTCGCCGTCGGCCGTCGCCAACTGACCGAGTCGCATGGCGGCGAGGGTTCCCCAGCCGCTGCGGTCCTCGCTGAGCCGGCGCAGCGCCGCTACCGCCGCAGCCCGGTTGACCCGTTCCAGCCGCAGGGCCTCGTTCAGTCGTTCGGCGGCACGGTCGGTGGTTGCGTCACGGGCGGTCCGGGTGCGACCTAGGGCCACCAGTCCGATGAGCTTGTTGCTGTACGTGGGCCGGATCGGGCCCTCGTCCTTCATGCGCTCGTGCACATAGTCGTAGACGTCATCCAGCAGCAGGAAGCCGTCACGTCCCGTGGCCGCGCCGGACAGCCCGGCGATGAGGTGGCCGGTGAATTGGCTGGGCTGGTTTGGTGCGAGCGCGTCGCGGCTCGGCCGATCGGGCTGAGAGCTGGTCAGCGCGGCGACCCCCTTACCGTCGAACTCCCGGCCGGATGGCGCCCCCTTGAACCGGTAGTTGCCGGACTGGCAGCAGTCCAACACGACGATCTTGGCCGAGGCGTGGCTCGCCTGCGCCTGACCCGCCAGGACGGCGGTGCTGACCGTCGTGCTCTGGATCGCCCTGCGGGTCGTGTCGCGGGCACACAGGTACAGCTCGCCGTCATCCTCCGTCCACCCGTGCCCGGAGTAGTAGATCAGCAGTTGCTGGTCAGGCTTGCCGTCCTTGAGGAACACCTCGATCTCCTGGCGCATCGCAAGGCTCTCGAGATTCCTGCGCACGATGACGTCCGCGGGGCGATGCAGGCCGCACTCCCGGTCGGTCAGCGCCTCGCGCAGCCGTTCCACATCGGTCGCCGGCCCGGCGAGTTTCGGGAACATGTCCGGCTCACGCGGAAACTCCCAGTTGCCGAGCAGCAGAGCGCGGTACCGGCGATGAGGCCTCATTCGCTGGGCGGCAGCTCGGCGGGTGTGTCCCCGCCGGCATCGTCCGTGGTCTCCGGGCGGCCGAGCACGGCGATCAGGGCGGCTCGCATCGAGCTGTCGCTCAATCCCTCGCCGACCACCTGCACCGTCCGCCCGTCCGCGCCCTCGCCCACGGTGAGCGTCAGCCGCCGGGTGCTGCGCGCGGTCAGCCAGTGGAGCAGAACAGTCGTGGCCGCGCCAACCGTGCCGGAAGCGCCGAGCGCCAGGATGATCTCGGGGGCGAGGCCCTTGTCGCCGGTCTCCGGCGGCCGTCCCTGCTGCCGGACGTCAAGGTCGTACGCCCGCAGCAGGCGTACGAGCGTGCGACTCTGTTCACCCCACTGCCAATCTCCCGGCTCGAGAGAGAGGTCCTCAGGAGTCAGCACCACCGATCGGACGGAATTGCGCACCACGCCTCACCCCACAGTCGACGGACCGAGCAATTGCGTGCTTACATCATCTGCGGGTGACTTTCCCCGTCCCGTCGGTGATGTGACAGAACCCTTTCGGCCCGGCGCCTCGCGTCAGACCCAGCGCCTCGCGAAAGAAAGGCGGAGAACGGATGACCGACCGACGACTCCTCTTCGACGATCGCCGCTTTCCCGATCTCGTTGAGCAGGCCCGCGCCGAGCTACGCCGGCGTCTCACCGACGCGGGGGCGAGTCGTCCGATCAGCTCCGAGGAAGACGCCGTGCTGGTGTCGGCCGCCCACCTCGTCGATCACCTGCACGACCGGCTCGGCAAGCTGTCCGAGCGCCTGCGCCAGCCGCTGTTGGAACTGATCGGCCTGCGGCTGCGGGGGCCTCGCGCCGCACAGGCCCACGTGTACCTCACCTTCGACACTCCACTGTCCGCCGCGCTCGACGTCCCCGCCGGCACCGAGGTCGGGAGCGACGCGGGCACACCGCTGTTCACCACGGTGCGAGACCTGCGCGTGGTCCCCAACCGGGTGATCCACGTACTGCGGGACGACCCGACGGGGCTGCTCGTCGGCCTGGCCGAGCCAGGCGACGGGACGACCGTGGAGCTGTTCGGTGTGACCGGCTCCGTGACGGGAGAGTTCTGGGACGGCAGGCAGTGGCAGGCGTGCCGGCGCCAGAGTGAACCGGAAGACGGGCTGTTGCTGGAGATGCCGCCCACCCACGTCCGACATCGTCGGGGCGGGGTGGAGGCTGCCTGGTTGCGCCTGGCCGGCGGGCGCGTGTCGGGTGCGGTGCGAGCGCGGACGGTCGCGGCGGTCGTCGTCGCCGTGCACGCCCGCCGCATCGCCGAGGAGCCTCTCGGCATCAGTGATGGCACCAATGGCCAGCGCTTTCGTCTGCGGGAACGGCCCACCGTCGTACCCGGCCAGGTGCCGGTGGTGGAAACCTCGCACGGCGACGGCTGGCAGTCCTGGAAGCCGGTCGAGTCCTTCGCGGAGAGCAGCCCGGACGACCACCACGTCCGGTACGACGTGGCGGCCGGAGAGATCGTCTTCCCACCGGCAGTGGTCGGCCCCGACGGGTCGCGCCGAGCTGTCGGCCCGGTGCCGTCGGCGGGGGCGCTGGTCCGCGTCCGCCACTACTGGACAGGCGGCGGCGCAGCCGGCAACGTTCCGGCTTGGACGCTGTGCAGGCTCGACACGCACCTGTCCGGCGTCGGGGTGGCGAATCGGTATCCGGCGACGGGCGGGAGCGACGCGGAGACCGAGGCGGACCTTTGGCAGCGGGCCCCCGGCCTGCTGAAGGCCGTTGACCGGGCGGTCACCCCGGCCGACCACGAGGAACTCGCAAAGCAGGCCGACTCGTCGCTGGCCCGAGTGCGCTGCGTCGCCGACGAGCAGTCCGGCGGCGTTCAGCTGTTGCTCGTAGCCACGCCGTCCCAGGCACAACAGGACCGGCCGTCCCTCGCCGACCTGCAGCCGAGCGTGGCGACGTTCGAGAGGGTCCGGACGTACCTCGACGAGCGTCGGCTGCTCACCACCCGGCTTCATCTGATGCCCCCTCAGTATCAGGGCATCGAGGTGGATGTCGAGATCGCTGCGGTGGCTGGGGCCGGTCCTGTGGACGTGCGGGCCCGTGTCGAACAGGCCCTGTACGCGTTCCTGCACCCGATAACCGGTGGCGAGGACGGCATGGGGTGGCCGTTTGGTGGGGTGGTGCACGAGTCGACGATCAAGAAGCTGGTCTTCTCGCTGCCCGGTGTCCAGGACTGCGTCCGCATCGCGATATCGCCTGTGGATCCTGCGGCCGGCACTCGCGGTGCGACCCAGACGGTCATTCCCCTCACCTCGACGGCCCTGCCCTTGTCGGTCGGTCATCGGGTTCGAGTCGTCTGAGGGTGCGGGCAAGCACCAAAAGGGACGGACGTATTCAGCCCGGCAGAGAAGCCATCGGCCGATCGTGCTCTCCGTAATGTTCTTGTAGCGGAACGCGAGAATGACGGCATCCGCCTAGGTTGAAATCCGCGCCACCAGTCCGGAAGGCCGTCGAGCATGCCAGATGGCCTGTTCGTTGCCTGGCGCACTGCTCACAGTGCTATCCGACACGGCAGCTATTTTCTCGGAGGATGCCGCATGGCCGAACCGGCCTTTCATGCGGTCGCGCTCGTCGACATCGAACGTTTCGGCGACCGACCCAACCCCGTCCAGCGGCAGGTGCGTGCCGACCTGTACCAAGTGGTCCGTACCGCGCTGACCGAGGCTGGCCTCGACCCCGGCCGCATCGACCAGGAGGACCGCGGCGACGGCATACTGATGGTCGACCCCGACGTGTCGGTGCTCGAACTCGCCGGTCGGTTCGTCCGCGAGCTCGACTACGGCCTGCGGGAGAAGGCGCGCACCAGCTCCGCGATCGCCCGGATCCGCCTTCGCGTAGCGATCCACCAGGGGATGTGTGAGCACGACGGCGAGGGTTGGGTGGGCGCGGCGGTGAACACCACCGCGCGGCTCGTCGACGCGCCGCCGCTCAAAGCCGCGCTCACCGCCGCCGCGGATCAGGTGAACCTGGCGCTGATCGTGTCCCGGCAGGTCTTCGACGAGGTCATCCGGCACGACTACCGGTCGGTCGACTCGTCGACCTTCGAACGCGTCGCGATCGACGCGAAGGAGTTGCGCGGCGAGACCGCGTGGGTCCAGGTGCCCGGCTATTCCTACCCGCCGGGAGTGGCGCCTGCGCCCACTCCGGCGCCCACTCCGGCACCGACCGGCACCGAGCCGAAGAAGCCGAAGCCGAAGAAGAAGGCCACCCGGAGCGGGTTCGTCTTCCAGGGCAACACCAAGATCGAGGTGAAGGGCGATCAGGTCGGCCGGGACAAAATCATCAAGGGAGGCGGCCAGTGACGGCCCCGTCGCCCGCGCCCGCCGCCGCCCCCGCTTCCGCCAGCGCCGCTACGGCGCCTCCGGTGCCCGACGCGACCGTCGAGCCGCCCGCCTCCACACAGCCACCCGCGCAGACGCCGGTGCTGCCCGACGCCACCCTCGACGGCCTGCTTAAGACCACTGTCGACTCGGCCGACCCCGACGCCTCCCGGGTCGAGGGTCGCGCCGGGCGTCAGCGACAGCGCAGCATCGAGAACGCCCGGGTCAAGGTCGCCGGGGACATGGTCGGCGGCGACAAGTTGGTGTTCGCCCTGGGTGACGCGGAGCCCGCACCGCTGCAGGCCCTCGCGACCTGGATGAGTGAGCCGGTACGGCACGCGTTCGTCGCCCCCGACGGCTGGGATGCTGTCCGTGGCACCGTCGGCGATCGGCACGTCATCGTGTTGCGCGCGGGGCCTGGCCACGGCAAGGTCGCCGCGGCGATCAAACTGCTGCAGTCGCCGCCCGACCGCCGCATCTTCAACCTCGACCGCAACGTCGACCTGCGCCGCCTGGGTCACTGGTTGGACACCGACACCAAGAGCGATGATCCGCTCCCCCGCGCCGCGGGATTTCTGCTCTGCGAACCGCTCGCCTGGGATCAGATCTCCGCCTGGGTCCTGCAGCAGCTCGAGACCCGGCTCGCGGCGATCGACGCGCGGCTGGTGCTGACGGTCACCGCCGACACGCCGCTGGGCGATCCGGACCTCACCACGTATGTCGTCACGCTTCCGCCGCCGCGATCGCAGACCGCCGTGCTCGCCGCGCACCTGGCGTGGTCCCTCAACAAGCCGCAGGCCACGGCCGAACGACTGCTCGCCGAGCCCGAGCTGGCCGAGTTCGCCGATCGGGTGTTCGGCGCGGACCAGTCGATGAAGGCCGCCGCCGACCTCGCGGTGATGATCGGCCAGGAGTTGGACGGTGCCACCGTCGACCTGACGCGGCTGAAGCGCCGCTGGGCCGAGCGCGCCACCGAGGACTTCGAGATCTGGTTCGGTGGGTTGCCCGATGTGCAGACCCGATGCTTGGCCATCGCCCTGGCGGTGCTCAACGGTCTGCCGTACGAGATCGTCGTGCACGCCGCTGGACGCCTCGCCGAAACTCTCGACGGCCCGCACGACGGCGCGGACGGCGACAACCCCCGGCCACCGTGGCGAGACCCGTTCGCGGCGACCCGCGGTGAGTTGCTGCGGCTGCTCCGCGCCCGGGTCCGCACCACGACGGTGCGCGGCCCGTTCGGCGCCACGCCGGCCGAGGTGATGGAGTACGTCGGCGAGGACTACGCCTCAGCCATCCTGACCCGCGTCTGGTGCGAGTACCGGATCCAGGTCCCGTTGCTGCGGTGGCTACGCGACCTGGCCGACAATCCCTCGGAGGACGTGCGAATCTGGACCGCCACCGCCCTCGGGGTCTTCGCCAAACAGGCGTTCGACTTCGTGCACCGCCACGCCATGGCGATGATGGGTGTCGACAAGAAGTTCTGGCTGCGCGACGTGGCGGCCAATGCCCTGAGCGTGCCGGCCGACAATGTCCGGATGCGCCCGCTTGTCGAGTCGGTGGTAGCCGGCTGGTACGGCAACGACAACAACCGCCTCGGCCAGGCAACCGCAGCGCGGGTGTGGGGCACGGCGCTGGGCGTTCACGACCCCGACCGCGCGCTGAACGCGTTAGAGCGCCTCACTACGATTGACGACCGTCGGGTGGCACAGAGCATCGCCGACAGTCTGGCCGACCTGTTGTTGGTCGACGAGGCGGGCAACGCCACGCGGGTGTTGCGCCGCGCCGGCAGTTGGTTGTTCGACGACCGCCGCGCCCTCAGCGGCACGTTCGTGTTCCTGGCGTTGGCCGAGAACCTCACCGTGGAACCCGCCGGGGGCGGCGGCACCTGGCCGATGCTGTTGTTCCTCGCCGACCAGCGCACCGAGCTGCGCGACAAGTTGCTCGCGATGTGGCACCGGGTGATCCAGTCCGGCCTGCTGGCCGACGGCACCGCCCGGGTGCTCGCTCACTGGGCCGATCTAGCCGAGGCAGACGCCGGCGTGCGTACCGCGCTCGCGAACATGCTGGCCGCGCTGCCCGGCACGGTAGGCCGATTCGACGCTGTCGAGCTGAACCTGCGCTCCCAGCTGAGCCAGTGGCTGGCACCCGACAACCTGCAACCCAAGACGCTCACCGCGTACGCCGTCGAAGCCGAACTCGCGAAGAGGAACGGGTCCCGATGACCAACTCCGTGCCACTCATCCAGAATCAGACACCCGTCCAGCGCGGCTTCCGACCCGAGCCCAACCGCGACCCGAATGTGGCCGCCGTCTACTCGACGGCCTCGGGTGAGCTGGTCTTCTTCTCCGGCCGCATACTGTCGCTCAGTCAGCGACTGTTCACCGAGTGCCGCACCCGGTACGACGTGGACCTGGGCGACCACCGCCGTACCGCGGAGCTGGCGAGCACACCGCTGCGCACCAGCGACGGCCACCACTTCATCGCGACGGTGAATGTCGGCTTCCGGGTGCACGACCCGTGCGAGATCGTCCGGCGCAACATCCGCGACGCCCTCCCGGTCGTCTACACCTTCCTGGGCCGCGCCCTCGAGACGGTCACCAGCCGGTTCGACGTCGAGAGCCCGAGCGCGGCGGAGCAGGCCATCCGGCGCGAGTTCGCCACCGCGGTGCCGCTGCCGGACGGCATCACCATCTTCGAGTTGACGCCCCGGCTGCGGCCGGATGAAGCGACCGCCACCTATCTGCGGACCCGCCGCGACGCGCGGCGGGCCCTGGACACCGACGCCGACCAGCACCGGGTCGAGCTGCAGCGGGAACGGCAACGCGTCGAACGGGAGGGGCTGGTGCAGGCCAGCCGGCTCAGCGAGCTGGAGAACGAACGCCAAGCGCTGGGCAGTCGCGGGTTCACCGCCGCCGACATGGCCCGGGAACACCTGATTCGGCACCCCGAGGACACCGAGCGGGTGACCAGCATGCTGCTGGAATACGAGCGCGCGATGCTCACGGCACAGGACACGCACAGTCAGCGCACCACCGAGTTCATCAAGTTCATGATGGACAAGGGCGTCGTACAACCCGGCCAGTTCCAGCCGTTCGTGCAGGGCGCGGCCCAGGCGTACGGCCTGCCCGGCACGGCGGGCGCGATCACCGGGCCAGGCACGTGGCAACAGCCACCCGTGCTGCCACCGTCCGGAGCCGCCGGCCCTGCCGTCCCGGCCACGCCGGCCGGCCCGCCGCCGCGCGAGCATGTTGTGCTGGAGCAGGACTCGAAGACCAAGGTGTGGAGACCTACCGACGGCGTTCAGCCGGTCTACCTGCTGGTCGACGAGTCCGCCGGGGCAGCTCCCTACCTCGACGACCTGGGTGACGGGCTGCAGCGGCTACTCGACGGCCTGCGCCGCGCTGCCGACATCGCCCCGGCGATCCGGCTCTCCGTGCTGGGTTTCGCCGACCAGGTCGCGGCACGGTTGTCGATGGCCGCCGTCGACGCGAACACGTCGGTGCCGTGGCTGACCTCGCGGGGACCGGCGAGCTATGCCAACGCGTTCGAGACGCTGTACGGCCGGATCTCCCCCGACGTGTACGGGCTGAAGGCGCAGGGGATCACGGTCCGCCGACCGTTGGTCTTCCTGCTCGCCGCGGCGCCGCCGGTCGACGAGGGCATCTGGCAGACGCCGTACGCCAGGTTGACCGACCCGGCCACCCATCGGTACGCCCCGCAGATCGTGGCGTGCGGCGTGGGCGGGGCGACGGCCGGGCTGATCGCCGCAGTGGCAACCAAGCCCGAGTTCGGGTACGTGGCGACGGCCGACGCCGACGTCCGAACGGCGATCGTCGACTACTGGGACGCGTTGACGCGCTGCCTGGTGACGTACGGCCGCACACTGCTGGCTGGCGCACCCGACCTTGAATTCGAGCTGCCGCGGCACTTCCGTGTGGCCGTGCCTTCCTGACCCTGCCGACGGTCGTCGGCAGAACCTGATCCCATCCGGCCCCGTGCCGGGGAGAGCGAGTTGATGAGATGGCGGAGAACAGCGGGAACCTGCTCCCGGTATACATGGTGGCCGACGAGTCCTTCTCGATGAACGACTACATTGACGACCTCAACGACGGCCTGGCACAGCTGCACGGCGTACTGCTCGGCGAGCCGATGGCTGCCGCCAAGGTGCGGATCACCATCCTCGGGTTCTCCGATGACGTGCAGGCGCGCCTGACGATGGCGGATCTGCGACACGAGAACGAGCTGCCGCAGCTGGTGGCGCGCTCCGGCACCCGGTACGGCAAGGTCTTCGAGGATCTTCGCGCCCGCATCCCCGCCGACGTGGCCTCCCTCAAGGGCCAGGGATACGTCGTACACCGTCCGGCCGTGTTCTTCCTCAGTGACGGCCAGCCCACCGACGGCCGCGGTTGGCGCAAAATCCGCGACCAACTGGTCGACCAGAACGTCACGAAGGCCGCGCCGAACATCATCGCCTGCGGGATCGGCGACGTAAAGCCGCAGACCATGCTGGACGTGGCAACCAAGCAGGAGTACGCCTTCGTCTCGACCGGGTCGGACCTGGGCGCCGAGATCGCCAAGTTCTGTGCGGCGCTCACCAGGAGCATCGTGAAGTCCGGGCGCACGGTGGGGTCGGCCCAGCCGGAGCTCGTGGTGGAGCAGCCGCAGAACTTCAAGATGGCGATTGACGTGGTCTGACCGTGACTACCTTCCTGCAACGGGTCGCCAACGGGTTGGGCTGGTTCTTCAACGGAGCGGGCGAGAAGCCACGGGCGGTGCCGGGCCAGCCGCCGCATCCCGGGCACGGCACCTATTCGTCGTCCATTCCGGTCCGGGCTGCACGGCCGCACGGGAACGCCGACGCCGTCCAACGCAGCGAGCGGACAGTGACCCCGGAGAACCCGGTCGCGAGGGCCCCGAGTTCGCCGCACGGGGCGGGGAGGCAGGTGGAGCCCTCCGGCCCGGGCCCGCTCGGGCTGAGCGCGCCAGCCGGGCCCTCTGCGCCACCGCAACCGAGGCCCGCGCCCGGGTTGACCGCGCGACCCGCACCGGCCCCCCGCCCGTGGGAACCGGCGGTGGTCGGACCGCCGATGCCCAAGTTCGCACCCAAGCCGTCGACGGCGACGGCGTACCGTCCCGACTACCTCGTCGATGGGTGGAGCACACCGGACTTCACCGTGCGGGCCGCGTCGGTCCGCGGCTACTCCCACCGCTACGGTGGCGAGCCACGCCAGGACGACGTCGCCGTGGCCTGGCACCGGTCGAGCAGGGCTGTGCTGTTCGCGGTCGCCGACGGTGTGGGCGAGGCCGCGCTGTCACACATCGGCGCCACGTCGGCCTGCCGGGCCGCCATCAGCGCGATGACGGCGGGTCTGGACGGGCCTCAGCACGAGGTTGACTGGGAGGGGTTGCTGGAAAGCGCCGCGTGGCAGATCTGCGAGCAGGCCCGACTCTCGCTCAACCTATCCAAGACCGACCAGATCATGGCCGAGGAGCACATGGCCACCACCCTGGTCGCCGGGCTGGTGCTGCCGACGCCGGACGGACCACGGGTCCAACTGGTGCAGGCCGGTGACTCCAGCGCCTGGATGCTGAACACCCGGTCACGGCGTTTCCGGTGTCTCGCGCCGACCAAGTACCGCAGAGGCGAGCAGGTCATCAGCAACGCGGTCGTCGCCCTGCCCCGGGTGCCACCGGTCGACGTCAAGTCCGGGCTGATCAGCCCCGAGGAGGTGCTGCTGGTCGGCACGGACGGCTTCGGCGACCCGCTGAGCGACGGCGAGAACGCGGTCGGCGCTCACTTCGCCAGGGCGCTCGCCCGTGTGCCGCCGGCGCTGAAGTTCGCCAACGACCTGGACTTCTCATTCGAGACGTGGGACGACGACCGGACCCTGTTCGCGCTCTGGCCGTACCGGATCGAGGACCGATCGGCATGACGGCCGCCGATGTTCCCGAGGTGCTCCGGGCGAAACTGGATCCCCTGCGGCGAGCGGGTGACGGTGGGCAGGGGATCGTGTACTTCACCGATCGGGTCAAGATCAATGTCACTTGGGAGGCTGCCTACAAGGAGTACCTGCCGGCGACGTCCTTCGACCCGTACGCGCTGCGCCGGATGGTCGCCTTCGTGCCCGAACTCGACGGGGGCAGCGGCCGCTGGCTCTGCGAGAACACCGCGTGGCCGGCGGCGCTCGTGGTCAACAGCGGCCAGGTGAGCGGTTTCCTCATGCGCCGCATCCCCGACCGTTTTCGGATGCCGTGGGGCGAGAACGGCGCCGATGTGCCCGCCGCGCTGCAGTACCTGCTTAATCCGCAGACATATCTGAACCGCAAGGGTGTCCACCTGGACGAGGGCACTCGCCTACGGCTGCTCGAGGTGATCGCGGACGTCATGGCGCGGTTGCACAGCCTCGACGTCGTCGTCGGCGACCTGTCCCCGAACAACCTCCTCGTCGACATCGGTGACCCCGGCTGCTTCTTCATCGACTGTGACGCCATGCGACTGCACGGCCAGGACGTGCTCGAGCAGGTGGAGACGCCAGAATGGAGCATTCCGGCGCGCGGGCGCGAGCCCATCGCGACGACGGCTTCCGACTCGTACAAGTTCGGGCTGCTCGCGATCCGGCTGTTCGTGCAGGACCAGATGGGGCAGGACGCCTCTGTGCTGGCCGGCGTCTCCAGCGATCTGGGAGTGCTGGCCCGACGGAGCCTGGACGGGAACTCGACTCGCCGCCCTTCGATGGGCGACTGGCTGAGCGCCCTGCGGACAGCGCAGTCCCGCCGGCGGTCGCGGCAGGCGCCAGCGGCGCGCCGAGTCGCCACGTCACCCTCGGGCTCGGGACAAGCCACCGTTCCACCGCAGCGAACTCCGTCGCCGACGTACGTGCCGACCCCACAGCTGACGTCCACGCGGCACGGACAGGCATCGGCGCGGCAGCCGCAGCCGGTCGCGCCAACACCGGCATCGGCGGCCGGCCCTTCGCAAGGTGTCGAGAAGCATCCGGTGTTGTACGCGGTGATCGGCTGGGCGGTCATCCTGCTGGCCCTCACCTGTGTCGTCGGCACGTTCACTTCAGTCGTGAACCTGTTCTGAGCCGTACGCCGACCTGGACGGCGGACCCTACGATGAGGGCATGACGTCCGGTCACCCTCGGGAGCCGTTCTGGTGCGCGCTGAGCGAGGATCAGCGCGCCACGCTCGTGCGGATGGGTTCGCGACGGCGCTACGCCCCCGACGAGGTCCTGATCCGTGAGCACGACGCCTCCAACTACGCCTTTGTTCTGCTCAAGGGCTGCGTCAAGGTCTCGACGATTGCCCATGACGGATACCAGGCGATCCTTGGCCTGCGCGACGCTGGCGAGTTAGTAGGCGAGCTGGCGGGTTCGGACGGCGAGCTGCGCTCGGCGACACTGACCGCGATGACCGAGGTGGATGCACTGCGGCTGCCCGCGACCGCGTTCGGGCCATTCGTGCGCGCCGATCCGGAGGTGGCGGCGATTCTGCACCGCACGGTCTCGGCCCGCCTACGCGAGGCGGACCGGTCCCGGGTCGCGTCCGGCGCGGAGTCCGCCCAGCAACGGCTCGCCGCGCTCCTGCTGCATCTGAGCAGGCGCTACGGCAGCCCGCAGCCCAAGGGTGAGATCGTCATCGATCTCGCTCTGTCCCAGCACGACCTCGCCGGGCTGGCCCTCACGTCGCACCGTTCGCTGGGCCGCATCCTGGCGGAGTGGCGCCACGACAACGTGGTGCTCACCGGCCGGCGTCGCGTCGTGCTGGTGCGTCTCGCGGAGCTGGCCCGGCTGGCCGGCGGCGGCGGCGGCGGCGGCGGCGGCGGCTAAATGTTCTGATACGACACCTGGTCGTGGCCGTACTCCGGTCCGATCTGGTTCCACAACTTGGCGAACTGTTGCTTGGCCTTCGTGGACGCAATCGACTCCTTGTCACCCCGCTTGCGATCCGGTCCGTTGAGCGTCGACTTGCGGCAACCCTGCTTGCTCAGGTTCAAACCCCAACGGCGGTACGCGTCGTCGGCGGCCTTAGAGTGCGTTAGGGCGGAGACGAGCTCGGCCTTCATCCTCGCACCGTAGGGCAGTTCGGTGATCTGCAGTCCGTTCGCGGCGGTGAGCGATTGCTGCCGGGCCGACGCGGCAGTGCCGAGGTTGGCCACCGAACGCTTCACGTTTGTGCAGGCCGCCAGGTTGGTGACGGCAGTCTTGACACTGTTGCGCACGGGCGCGGACGACGCGAGCAGGCTGGCAATCTCACCGGCCTGAGCACGGGCTGCGGCGGCGTCGTCTGAGAAGAGCGATTCGGTGACCTGGCGCGCTGCGGACTCGATCTGATTGGTGTGCGAGGCGACGTAGCCCAGAAGCAGCGACAGCACCACGAGCTTCACCAGGCCGCGACGCCGCGCCCGGGTGAGGCGCGGACGGGCGGGGGCCGGCGCGGCGGACGGCCTCGACACCGCTGCCCTCGGCGACGGCACGGTCGTCCTGATGGGCGGCGATCGCACGGTATCCGTCACGGTCTGCTCGACCGGGACCGGGCGAGCCGCTCGTAGCTGCTTCTCCCACTTGCCGAGGCCCGGGCGGTCGCCTGCGTCCCCGGACAGTGCCCGTACGGCCAAGGCGTGCACGCCCGGCCCGGCCCTGAGCAGCGCCGAAGGATCGGTGGTGCTCTGGTCGCCGGCGAACAGTCGCATGCAGAGGAGGGCGAACTTGTAGGCGTCGCTGACCTTGGAACCGAGCGCACCACAACCTTCCGGCACCTCCCAGTCGGTGGTCTCCACCTGAGGCAGGACCGTTCGGCCGTTCAGTTGCATTGCGTCGCAGTCGATGAAGTGGCAGCGAGGCTTGCCCGTACGGCTGTAGATCAGGTTGTTAGGGGACAGGTCACCGACCGTCAGCCCGAGCCGATGGAACAGACGCAGCGTCCGCGCGACGTCGGCGAGAAACTCCAACCGGAACTGGTCGTCGATCCGGAGTTCTACCCGATGCAGGTAGTCCGGTGGGTTGAGCAACAGCTGGGTTTGGCCGAGGCGCACGGGCCGCTCGTTGAGTAACTTGAGCGTGGTGTGAAATCGCTGTGGGACCAACGCCATGGTAAACCCGCCGACGCGATCGTTCTCGGTGACGATGTCCCGTGGCCAGGCCGCCGCGGTCAAGAGCTCCTGCCGGTCCTGAGCCGACAGGCTGGAGGGGACTTCAACCATGGCGGTGAGCACGTCCGTGTCCAGGACGGTGAGCATCTCCTCCGAGTATGCCTTGTAGACCAATGATGGTGACCGCGACTGCGGGAGAGCGTAGACCTTGCCCTGGCCGCCGGAACCGAGCTCGTCACCCAGCGGGCCCAGGCTCGCCAGTGTTACCCGGCCCATCCGTGTCTTCCTCTCCCCTGGTTACCTGCTACGGCACACTGCTCGGTCTCGTACGTGTACACCACGCCATTTGGCGAACAACGGCGTCACCGACGTTGGCGACGCGATACCTGAAAGCCGACACCGACGGGCAGCGCCGATCGGATCACCTCGTCCAGCCCGTCGAGCGGCTCGTCGGTGTTGAGGAGCACCGTGACCGGCGCGGGCGGCTGCCGGACGGGTGCCTGGAACGTGGGGGACCAGACCGTCCCGCCGCCGTCGACGACCTCGGCGTCCACTCCGTAGCGGAGATCGATCAGTTCAGCCAGGCCGTTGGCCGTGCCCCGCCTCATATAACAGCTCACCAGCCGCGACAACAGGCGGCGACCATGCCGATCGTCGAGCAGGCGCGGGCTGTCCACGCCGAGCGCCCGATACATCCAGGCCAGCACGTCGGAAGGCGCGACATCGGGCGACAGCATCAGGGGCAACTGTTCGGCGAACTCCGCGACGGGTTCGGCAACGGTGTGCACCACCTCGGCGATGCCCGTCATCACAGGCATGAACCGCCCAGGCACGACCGCCGCCGGGCTCAGCCGTCTGCCGCTTGCCGTACGAACCCAGTACGGCGGCTCCGCGTCGACCACCTCGTCGTAGTCCGCGCCAACTGCACCCGCGACGTCAAGCACCGCTGCGCTGATCGCGAGACGCACGCCAGCCGATGTCGGGGCCGGCTCGGCGAGCCGGCGGGCCGTCGTCACGGCGTCCCCGAACCAGCCCTTGGCATCGCGGTGGCACACGCCGACGGCAAGGCCGAGACCCAGGCACACCGGCCCGGGCAGTTCGGAAAGGGCGTCGGCCAGCGCCGGTACGAAGCCCTCGGTCAGTCGTCTGGCAGCCGCAGCCGGGACCGCGACGAGCAGCCCGGGAGCCGATCGGACGTAATCAGCCTCCTGCCAGTCCAGACCGGCCTCCCCGAAGGCGGTGGGCAGCAACGAGCGTGTGAGCTCACCCCATGGGGGTGCGCTCGCCATGGCCACGATCGCCAGTACGGCCCGGTACCTGTCTACCATGGCCCGATCCTGGCGCGCGTCCTTACCTAGGGCCACCATCCGTACGCACAGTGCTCATTGGCCGCTTTCTGGCGTATCGAACCAGTCGCCGCACTTCGATTTCAGGAGGATGATGTCGCGGCTGAGGCTCGGGGGGTTCTGGCGGTTGAGCCCTGCTTTCACGGGGCCCCTTGATCATCATCTGATGACTGGGAGACAAGTTGTCCATGGCGGCACCAAAGGAGTATCCCGACGAGTCTCGCGGCGTAGCTCGGCCCGATCCGGTCGCGGTCATGAGGTTCATCTACGAACACCATGACCACTTCCTAATGCGCCGCAGCACTTGACGCGGAATCAAGAACCAGAATGCCGCTCCATCCAGAACGCAGATGAAGCGGCAGGTCAGAGCGTTCTACAGCGCGCACACCGACGGCCAA
>NZ_JBSGIV010000072.1:0-30966 GCF_053605225.1 Micromonospora sp. NPDC003944 | reverse complement strand
CTACCAGGCCAACCTGCAGCGCTTCGCCGACCTCGGCGTGGACGTGCAGATCACCGAGCTGGACGTGATGACCGGCGGCAACCAGGCCAACATCTACGGCGCCGTCACCCGCGCCTGCCTGGCCGTCTCGCGCTGCACCGGCATCACCACCTGGGGTGTACGGGACTGCGACTCGTGGCGTGGCTCGGACAACGCGCTGCTGTTCGACTGCAACGGCAACAAGAAGGCCGCGTACACCGCGGTCCTGGACGCCCTCAACGGCGGCTCGACCCCGCCCACCACGCCACCGCCGGGCTCCGGGGTGGACACCAGCGCCTGGTACGTGTTGCTGAACCGCAACAGCGGCAAGGCGTTGGACGTGTATGCCTCGGCCACCACCGACGGTGCCCGGATCAGCCAGTGGACGCGCAACAACGGCACCAACCAGCAGTGGCAGTTCGTCGACTCGGGGAGTGGCTACTACCGGGTGAAGGCGCGCAACTCCAGCAAGGTGCTCGACGTCAGCAACTTCTCCACCGCCGACGGTGGCGCGATCGTGCAGTGGTCCGACCTCAACGGGACGAACCAGCAGTTCCGGCTGGCGAGTTCGACTGACGGCTACGTCCGGTTGATCAACCGCAACAGCAACAAGGCGGTCGAGGTGCAGGGCGCGTCCACCGCCGACGGCGGAAACATCGTCCAGTACGCGGACTGGGGCGGCACCAACCAGCAGTGGCAACTGGTGAGGATCGGCTAGCAACCACCACCCTCGACCTGGGGAGAGAGTTGCCGGCCGCTCGGGATCCGGCCGGCGCTCGCCCAGGCCAGGGCGTGCACAGTGGCGGCCCGCCCCCGTCCCGGGGCGGGCCACCATGAGGGTGGGATCTGGCGGTTCCTCGCCCAGTTCTCCTGACCTGTTGGGCGGCGTGCGCTCCCGCGCCCGGGGTTGGGCGCCGTCGGTCGTCAGGGACGGTCAGCGTTCGAGGCGGACCGGGCTCCCCGAGCCACTGCGGCGGACCAGCCAGGCCTCGGTGATGTGGGTGAACATCGCCTCGGCGGCGCCGTTGGAGTCGTGGGCGGCGATGCGTTCGTAGATGCGGCGGTGGCCCTGGTTGGACGCGACGCACAGCGCCCGCTCGGTCCGGCCCATGTAGCGGGCGGTGTTGATGACCTGACTCTCCAGCGCGCGTACGACGCCACGGGCGATGCGGTTGCCGGACGCCTGCATGATCACGTCGTGGAAGGCCCGGTCGTGGTCGTGGTAGGTGACGTGGTCGTCGACCAGCTCGTCCATCCGGTCCACCATCGCGCGCAGTCGGTCGACGGTCTCGGTGTCGGCGTGGCGGGCGGCGACGTTCGCCATGTCGGACTCCAGCACCCGACGCGTGACGACCAGATCGTCGAGTATGGCGAGGCTGTCGTCCACCGCGATGGTGGCGGCGAGGACGAGCTCGTCCAGCATGTCCCAGTGTGACGGTGGGGTCACCAAGGTGCCGGCGCCCTGGCGGACCTGCACCAGCCCCTTCTCCTGAAGGATCTTGACGGCCTCCCGGACGACGGTCCGGCTCACGCCGAAGGTCTCGCAGAGGATCGGCTCGGGGGGTAGGGACGTCCCGGACGGGTGGACGCCGCGGACGATTCGCTCCACCAGTTCGGCGGTGACCGCCCTGGCGAGATTGGTCGGCCGACGCACCCATGCCGGGGTCCCCGGGCTGTTCAGGGCTGTCTCCTGCGGTGGCGTCATGTCCCCCTCCGAATGGCTCGCCGTGGCACGACGTCTGGATCAGTGTACGGCCGAGTGTTGACGTCACACGTCATACGAGTTACCTTCCCGTCAACATTGGCTCGCGGGGCACCCGCCGGCCACCCCCCATACAGAGGTGACAACTGATGAGACAGCGCGCAATATGGTCGGCCGTCCTCGTTGTGGGCCTGGCCCTGGCCGGTTGTGGAAGTGCTAGCGATTCGGGCAAGTCGACCAGCTCGGATGGCAAGTTGGTCGTGTGGGACTGGAAGTCCGGCGAGCCGTTCGCCAAATCCTATCTGGACAAGGCCAAGGCGGACTTCAAGAAGAAGCACGCCGACGTCGAGGTCGAGTTCGTCGCACAGCCCTTCGACCAGTACTACACCCTGCTCGGCGCGGCCATCCAGTCCGGCAAGGGCCCGGACGTCATGATGTTCAACGGCGGCGGCCAGATCCGCGACCGGGCGGACGCGCTGGTGCCGATCACCGACTACGTGGCCGAGGACAAGCAGCGGCTGGCCGGGTGGGAGGCGTTCACCAAGGACGGCAAGGTCTACGGCGGCCCGGTGACGCTGCAGGGTTACCCGATCTACTACAACAAGGACATCTACCAGAAGGCCGGCCTCGACCCGGCCAGCCCGGCCACCACCTGGGACAAGTTCGTCGCGGACTGCGCCGCCGTCGCCAAGGCCGGCTCCAAGTGCTTCGCCCTCGGCAACAAGGAGGGCGTCGGCATCCAGTTCTGGCTCTCCAGCATGGGGGCGGTCACCCTCACCGCCGCGGAGTACGACGCCTGGATCACCGGCAAGCGCGACTGGACCTCGCCGAACGTGAAGCGGGTCTTCCAGCTCTGGAAGGAGACCGGCGACAAGAAGATGAACACGGACGGGGCCAACTCGACCGCCATGTTCAACGACTCCTTCGCGGCCTTCCAGTCCGGCAAGGCCGCCCACGTCATGGGCCTCATGTCTGACGTCGGGCACTGGAAGGCCTTCAACGAGTTCCTCACCCCGGAGAAGCTCGGCGTCATGAAGCCCCCGGTCGTCACCGCTGGCACCACCCCGAGCCTGCCGTACGACGGTGGCATCGGCTACGCGGTCGCCAAGTGGACGAAGGACCCGAAGGTGGCCGCCGACCTGGTGCGCTCGCTGACCTCGACCGACGCGTTGAAGGCGTTCTACGCCGACGCCGGCGCGATCGCCGCCGACACCACCATCGACGTGTCGCAGGCTGGCCCGGCCGCCAGCACGATCGTGAGCGAGCTGAAGAGCGGTAAGCCCGCTCTGCACGTCGCGCTCTCCTCGAAGACGATCGACCTCATGGGACGCCTCTCCCAGCAGCTGCTCAGCGGTTCGATCACCGTCGACGAGGTGGTGAAGCAGTTGGCTGCTTCCGACCAGGCAGGCTGACCTCGTGCCAATCGGAAACACGCAGCCGTCGGTCCGCCTGGCTTCGGCCGGGCGGGCCGGCGGTCCGGCGGTCACATCCCCCGCGCATCGCGGTGGCACCCCTGCCCGTCGCACTCGTAACGGCCCGGGGGCCGAGCGCTACGCCCCCTACATCCTGGTCGCCCCGGCCGTCCTGATCATCGTGGCGCTGCGGCTCTACCCGCTGGTCCTCGGGGTCAACTTCTCCTTCACCGGCGACGGTGACCAGAACGGAGAAGCGGTCGGGTTCGGCAACTACCAAGAACTGTTCGCTGATCCGCTGTTTCGCACCGCGCTGCGCAACGTCGGGCTGCTGGTGCTGCTGCTCCCGGTGGCGGTGGCGATCCCCGGTCTGCTCGCGACGTTCATCTACCTGCGGGTGCCCGGCCACCGCTTCTACCGCAGCGTCTACTTCTTTCCCGCCGTGCTCTCACCGGTCATCGTCGGTGCGATCTTCAACCTGCTGCTCGCCTTCGACGGCCCGCTCAACGCGGTGCTCGGGTCGGTCGGCATCGGTCCGGTGGACTGGCTCGGCGACCCCGACATCGCGATGTTCATGGTCGTGGGGGTGCACATCTGGGCCACCTTCGGCATGGCCCTCGTGGTGTTCCTCGCCGGCTTCGCCACGCTCGACGCCGCCCTGCTGGACGCGGCCCGGGTGGACGGGGCGTCGCTGCGCCAGGTCGTCTGGCACGTGATCATTCCGAGTCTCGCCCGGACCATCCAGTTCGTCTTCGTGACCACGATGATCGGGATGCTGACCTCGATGTTCGGGCTGCTGTTCGTGATGACAAGCGGTGGTCCGGAGGGCTCGACCTACCTGCCGGAGTACTACATCTGGATCCAGCAGGGTCAGATGAACCGCCCGGCCCTCGCGTCGGCCGCGTCGACGATCCTCTTCGTGATCATGCTCGTGGTGGGGCTGCTGCAGATCAAGCTGCTCGACCGGTCCGGGAAGGAGGACTGATGCGCCAGGTTCGCCTGGGATGGTGGTTGGTCGCCGTCCCCATGTCGCTGCTCGCGCTGGCGACGATCTACCCCCTGCTGTTCACCGCCAACGTCGCGTTGAAGACCCGCCGGGAGTACATCCTCGACCGGTTCTCCCTGACCGACTCGCTGCGCTGGGAGAACATCAGCACGGCGTGGACCAGCGTCGGGATGGGCCGCTACTTCGTCAACTCGCTCGTCGTGGTGACGCTGTCGGTCCTCCTGCTGCTGCTGCTCGGGTCGATGGCCGGCTTCGCCCTGAGCCAACTGCGGTTCCGCGGCTCGTCGGCGTTGTTCCTGGGCTGCCTCGCGGGGCTCTTCATCCCGTTCCAGGTGATCATGGTGCCGCTCGCCCGGATCATGGCCGACACCGCGCTGATCGACACGTACCCCGGCCTGATCCTGGTCTACGTGGCCCAGTTCCTGCCCTTCACGGTGTTCCTGATGACGAGCTACTACCGGGGGATCCCGCCGGAGATCGTCGACGCCGCGCGGATCGACGGCAACACGGTGTACGGCGTGTACCGCCGGATCATGCTGCCCCTCGGCACCCCGGCGCTGCTGTCGGTCGGCATCCTCAACGCCCTGTTCTGCTGGAACGACGTCCTCATGGCGTTGGTGATGATGCCCTCGGCCGAGAACCGGACGCTCATGATCGGGGTCACCTCGTTGCGCGGCCAGTACTCAGACAACATCCCCACCTTCGCCTCCGGGGTGCTGATCGCCGCGATTCCTGTCCTGTTGGTCTACCTGTTCCTCCAGCGCCAAATTGCCGACGGTGTAGCCGCCGGTTCCACGAAGGGTTGACCATGCGGATCACGGGTTATCGGACGCTCTCCACGGTCCAGGAATGGGGGCGCCCCGTCGGTGACGCCAACGGCGTGTTCGCCGACGGGGTGGTCCCGGTCTCGATCGTCCTCGTCGACACCGACGAGGGCATCACCGGCGTCGGCCTCGGGCCGCACGTCGAGATCGAGCGGATCTTCGCTGCCATCGAGGGCGAGGACCCCCGTGCGGTGACGACCCTGTACGACCGCATGCTGCGGCACACCTTCAAGGCGGGCCACGCGGGGCCGGTCTTCGGCACCATCGGCGCTCTCGACACCGCGCTGTGGGACATCAAGGCGCAGGTTGCCGGTGAGCCCCTGTGGCGGCTGCTCGGCGGACGGGACCGGCGGGTCACGGCCTACGCCTCCGGCCTGGACATCGGCTTGACTGACGACGAACTCGTCGCCGAGTATGAGGTCTACGCCAGTCGCGGCCTGCGGGCCGCCAAGCTCAAGGGTGGCCTCGACATCGAGCGGGACCGGCACCGCCTCGGCCTGGTCAGGGACGTACTGACCGAGGCTGGGCGCGGCCGGCGACCGGGTCTGATGCTCGACGTCAACGAGGCGTGGACCCGCAAGCAGGCCGTGCGGCACGTCTGCGAGCTGGAACGCACCCTCGATCTCATCTGGATAGAGGAGCCGGTCCGTCGCTGGGACGCCGAGGGCCTGGCCGCCGTGAGTCGAGGAGTGTGCGCGTCCGTCGCCACCGGGGAGAACCTGACCGGGCTCGAACAGTTCCGCCCGCTGATCGCCGCCGGTGCGGTCGACGTCCTCCAGACGGCCGCGGTCTGGGGGGTCACCCACTTCCTCCGGGTGTCCGCCCTGGCGCTCGCCCACGACCTGCCGGTCAGCCCGATCGGCAACAGCCCGATCGGGTTGCTGCACGCCGCGACCTCGGTGCCGAACCACCTGACCAGCGAGTTGCAGGACCTGCGCCCGCCGGTCGGCATCTCCGTCGACCTGCACGTCGAGGATGGCGCCTTCATCCTCGGCGACGCGCCCGGGTTGGGGGTCCGGGTGGACGAGGAGCGGATCCGGGCGGCCAACCGCCGCCCACAGGCGCTCACGGCGGACAGCCCCAATGTGCGACCGGAGCGGGCCGGACGGCGGCTGCTGGCCGGCGTGGACGGGGTGATCCCCACCCGCCAGGTGCCCGTCGTGCCGCTGAGCTCCCGCAACGAGGTGTCGCCGACCGTACGGCACTGAGCTGAACACCAGAAGAGGAAGGGTGTGGGTGCATCGCGACGGCGGTGCACCCACGACCATGTCCGGTCGGCACGACCGACGTACCGACCGTCGAGACGGAGGAACGATGAAGGCAGTCGTCTACCGGGGAGCGCGAGACCTCGGCATCGAACACCGCGACCCGGAGCCACCGAGTCGTGGCCAGGTACGGATCGAGGTGGCGTACACCGGGATCTGCGGCACTGACCTGCACATCTACCACGGGGACATGGACGCCCGGGTTGGTGACTCCGCGGTCATCGGGCACGAGATGTCCGGGCGGATCGCGGCGGTCGGCGAGGAGGTGACCGGCTTGGCCGTCGGTCAGCCCGTCACCGTCATGCCGACCCGGCCCTGCGGACGCTGCGCGGCCTGCAATCGGGGCAACTCCCACGTCTGCCACGCGATGAACTTCCTCGGCATCGACTCGCCGGGTGCGATGCAGTCCTCCTGGACGGTGCCGGCGGAGCTGGTCCTGCCGCTCCCGGAGGAGTTGCCCCTCGAGCACGCGGCGCTTGTCGAGCCGGTCGCGGTCGCCGTGCACGACGTACGCCGGGGGAACGTGACAGCCGACGACCAGGTGGTGGTGGTCGGCGGCGGGCCGGTCGGCGTCCTCATCGCCACCGTCGCCCGCAGCCGCGGCGCACGGGTGCTCCTCGTCGAGCCGGACACGTTCCGACGCGAGGTGGCGGAGGGGATCGGCGTCGAGGCCGTCGA
Organism: Micromonospora sp. NPDC003944; assembly: GCF_053605225.1. Taxonomy (NCBI): domain Bacteria; kingdom Bacillati; phylum Actinomycetota; class Actinomycetes; order Micromonosporales; family Micromonosporaceae; genus Micromonospora; species Micromonospora sp. NPDC003944. Next base: position 24,061 of record NZ_JBSGIV010000072.1, on the reverse strand, counting down.
CCCGCTGTCGACGGATGTCGTGGCGCTCGTGAACGACCGTACCGACGGCGCGGGCGCCGACATCGCCTTCGAGGTGTCCGGCTCGCCGGCCGGCGTCACCACCGCTGTCGACGTCCTCACCACTCGCGGGCGGTTGGTGATGGTGGCGATCCATCCCCAGCCCCGGGAGGTCAACCTGCACCGGTTCTTCTGGCGGGAGTTGGAGCTTCTGGGCGCACGGCTCTACCAGCGCGACGACATGGTGGAGGCGATCCGACTTGTCGCCTCGGGTGCGATTCCGGCACGACAGCTCATCTCCCGGATCGAACCGGTCGAGAAGGCCAGCGCGGCCTTCGCGGCGTTGGAGGGTGGCGGCGTCATGAAGGTTCTGCTTGATGTGCGGGAGGGTGACAGGTGACGGCGCTCTTCGACCTGTCCGGCCAGACCGCAGTCGTGACCGGGGCGCGGCGCGGCATCGGCCTCGCGATGGCCGAGGCACTGGCCCTGGCCGGCGCCGACATCGTGGGTGTCTCCGCTCAGCTCGAAGCGGAGGGCAGCGAGGTCGAGCGCCGGGTGCGAGCCGCCGGCCGCCGGTTCACCGCGCTGCGGGCGGACCTCGGCGACCGGGCGGCCGTGCACGGGCTGGCCCGCGACATCATCGCGCTCGGGCCTGTCGACATCCTGGTGAACAACGGCGGCACGATCGCCCGGACCCCGGCCGCGGAACACCCGGACGAGATGTGGGACCAGGTGATCGAGGTGAACCTCAGCAGCCAGTTCGTCCTCAGCCGGGAGATCGGCCGGACGATGGTCGAACGCGGCCGAGGGAAGATCATCTTCACCGCGTCGCTGTTGAGTTTCCAGGGCGGCATCACCGTCCCTGGTTACGCCGCGTCGAAGTCGGGCGTGGCCGGCCTCACCAAGGCACTGGCGAACGAGTGGGCGGCGCACGGGGTGAACGTCAACGCCATCGCGCCCGGTTACATCGCCACCGACAACACCCAGGCCCTGCGCGACGATCCGGACCGCAACCGGGCGATCCTCGGCCGGATCCCGGCCGGGCGGTGGGGTCGGGCAGACGACCTCGCCGGCGCAACGGTGTTCCTGGCGGCGAGCGCGTCGGACTACGTCAACGGCGTCGTCCTGCCCGTCGACGGCGGATGGCTGGGCCGATGACGGGCGCACCGGAGCCTGGGCGGGCCGGGATCGTCGACGCACACCACCACCTCTGGGTCCGCGCACGGCACCCGCAGCCGTGGATCGACCCGGTGACCATGTCGGCCATCGACGCCGACTTCGAACCCAGCGATCTCGCGCCGCCGGCTCGGGCGGCCGGGGTCACCGCGACCGTGGTGGTGCAGTCCATCGCCTCCGACACGGAGACGGTGGACCTGCTGACCACCGCCGCCGAGGACACCCTGGTCCGTGGGGTCGTCGGCTGGGTGGACCTGACCGCCGACGACGTCACGCAGCGACTCGAACGGCTCCAGGCCGGACGGGGTGGGGAACGCCTCGTCGGCATCCGCCACCTCGTGCAGTCCGAGACCGACCCGGCGTACCTGGACCGTCCGGACGTCCGCCGGGGGATCGCCGCGGTCGGTGCCGCCGGCCTCGTCTTCGACCTGCTGGTACGCCAGCACCAACTCCCTATGGCCGCGCGTCTCACGCGTGACCTGCCCGAGGTGAGCTTCGTCCTCGACCACCTGGGCAAGCCCGCGCTCGGCACCGCCGAGGTGGCCCAGTGGAGCCGGGACCTGCGGTCGTTGGCGGACTCGCCAAACACGACGGCGAAGCTCTCCGGTCTGGTGACGGAGGTGCCGCGCCCGGACTGGACGGCGGGGGACCTTCGGCCTGCCGTCGAGGACGCGCTCGACGCGTTCGGGCCGGACCGACTGATGTTCGGCTCGGACTGGCCGGTCTGCCTTCTCGCCAGTTCCTACCAGCGGTGGGTCGACACCCTTGCGGAACTGCTGGACGGCCAGGACGAGGCCGGCCAGGCGTCGATCTGGGGCGAGACGGCACGCCGCGTCTACGGGCTGGAGGCGTCATGACCGCCCGCGCGCTGCCGCGCCTCCCGGAGGTACGCCTCAGCGAGCTGGGCTTCGGCGCGGCCCAGGGTGGCAACCTGTACCGGACGACGACGGACGAGGAGTTCGCCTCGGCGGTCGACGCCGCGTGGGAGGCGGGTGTCCGGTACTTCGACACGGCGCCGCACTACGGCCTCGGGCTGTCCGAGCGGCGGCTCGGCGCCGCGCTGCGCCAACGGCCGCGCGACGAGTACGTCGTGTCGACGAAGGTCGGACGAATCCTGGTGCCGTCACCCGAGGACGCGCACCTGCGGGACTCCGAAGGGTTCGACGTGCCCGCGGCACACCGGCGGGTGTGGGACTTCAGCCGCGACGGCGTTCTCCGTTCCATCGAGGCCAGCCTGGACCGGACCGGCCTCGACCGGATCGACGTCGTCTACCTGCACGACCCGGACGACCACTGGGAGCAGGCCGCGTACCAGGCCGTCCCCGCCCTGATCGACCTGCGGGAGCAGGGCGTCGTGGGCGCCATCGGCGCCGGGATGAACCAGTCGGAGATGCTGGCACGGTTCGTCCGGGAGACCGACGTCGACGTGATGATGTGCGCCGGCCGGTACACCCTGCTCGAACAGGGCGCGGCCGCCGACCTGCTGCCGGCTGCCGAGGCCCGGGGGGTGGGCGTGGTCATCGCCGGCGTCTACAACTCGGGGCTGCTGTCGCGCGACCGGCCGCCGGCCGACGCGGTCTACAACTACCAGCAGGCGCCGATGGAGGTGATCGAGCGGGCGCGGCGGATCGCCACGGTCTGCGAGACGTACGGGGTGACCCTGCCGCAGGCGGCGCTCGCCTTCGTCCGCCGGCATCCGGCCGTGGTGTCGACGGTGGTCGGCGTCCGCAACGAGGCGCAGGTGGTCGAGACGGTGCGGCGGTCCCGGGTCGTCGTGCCGGAGGAGTTGTGGGACGACCTGGCGGCGGCCGGGCTGCTCGCCGCGCCGCCCGGTCTGCCTGCCTGATCGACGACGACGTCCCGGCCGGGACCGGCTCCGTTCCTCGGATACCGGTCCCGACCGGGACGTCATCTGTTACCGCGACAGCCGCAGGGTCAGAGCGCGGTGAAGCGCCACTGCTGGTTCGTCGCGCTGTTGCAGGTCCACTGCAACACTCGGGCGCCGTCGGCCGTGGAAGCGCCGTTGACGTCCAGGCAGAGCCCGCTCAGCACACTCTTCAGCGTGTACACGCCGGAGGTCCCGGTCCCGGTGGGGGTGAACTTCTGCTGGTTGCCGTTGTTGCAGGTGGCCTGCTGAAGGAAGGCACCCGCCGCGGTGGAACTGCCAGTGACCTCGACGCACTTGCCGCTGTGCACCGCCTTGAGGTAGAGCGCGCTGTTCCCGGCGTCGACCGCCTGCCACCTCTGGTTGTTGCCGCCGGTGGAAGCCCACTGAGTGATCTGGGCGCCGTCGGCGGTGGAGACACCGCTGACGTCCATCAGCTTGTTGCTGTGCTGCGCGGTGACCGTGTAGGTCTTGCCCGCCAGGCCGGTGCCGGTGCCGGGTGTCCCGACGCCGTTACCGCCGAAGGTGTGCGAGTCCACATCGAACGAGTTGTTGCTGTTCTTGAACACCATGTAGAGCGTGTGCGTCCCGCTGAGGGCGGCGACGCTCACCGGTGTCGTGGACTGGTAGTTGTCCCAGCCGCCCGTGCTGGGCACCGTGGTGGTGGCCAGCAGGGTGCCGGTCGGCGAGTCGGCCCGCAGCTCGATCGAGCCGCCGCCGGAGGGCGACGACAGCCGGTAGCTGACCGTCGAGATCCCCGACAGGTTCATCGGGCTGAACGCGATCCAGTCGTTGCTGGAGATGTCACCGATGCGCTTGGTGCTCTCCGCGGCGGACTGGTCCACCACGCGGACACCCGACTGGCTGCTGAAGTACTCGGACTGCTTGTGCTTCGGCTGCAGGATCGCCTGTGCGGTGCCGGTGAGCGGGGACCCGCCGCCCGAGCCGCCGTTGTCGGTGTACCTGGCGTTCAGCACGTAGAACAGGTTGGCGCCATCGGGGTGCCCACCGAGCAGGTCGGTGGAGATGGTGCCCGAGCAGCCCGGGTACTCGGTGGTCTCGTGGGCGTGGTCGTCGTGACCCAGCGCCGGGTTGAGGAACACCTTCGAGCAGTCGACAGTTCCGCCGTCCGGATCGGTCACGGTGATCTGGTACGACACCTTGTCACCGAAGGTCAGCATGCCGCCGTTGCCCGGTGTGGTGATGGTGACCACCGGGGCGCTGTTGCCGACGGTGATCGGGACGTTGGCGAAGCCGGTCTTGCCGGTGCTGTCGGTGACCTTCAACTGGGCGTTGTAGTTGCCGTTGGAGGTGTACACCTTCGACGGGTTGGCCGCCGTCGAGGTGGTGCCGTCGCCGAACGTCCACAGGTAGCTCAGCGAGTTGCCGTCCGGGTCGGACGTGCCCGCGCTGCTGAACTGGACGGTCAGCGGTGCGCTGCCGCTTGTGGGCGTGCCGGTGGCCTTGGCGATCGGTGACCGGCCGCCCTGGTTGTAGTCGATCCGGTAGAGCCCGGAGTCGCTGTTGCCGCCGCCGAAGTTGGTACCCCACTCCAGCAGGTAGAGCGAGCCGTCCTTGCCGAACTCCATGTCCATCGGCTTGTTGAACCGCACGTTGGGCAGGAACGGGTTGGTACGGGTCACCGCCGAGGAGGAGTCGAAGTGCACCTCCTTGACGTAGTTGCGCGCCCACTCGTAGAAGAAGTGCACGCCGTCGTAGTAGGGCGGGAACTTCGTCTCGGAGGGGTTTGCCGCGTCGTACCGGTAGATCGGCCCACCCATCGGCGCGGACCCGCCGGAGCCCAACTCCGGGAAGGTCGACGAGGTGCCGTAGCCGTACCACATGTTCGGCGCGACGATCGGCTTCAGGCTGGTCAGGCCGGTGTTGTTCGGCGAGTTGTTGACCGGCGAGGAGCAGTTGAACTTCGAGCCGACGACGCCGGTGTCCGGGTTGAACGGGGCGTACGGCTGGTTGTCACCGTGGCAGAACGGCCAGCCGTAGTTGCCGGCCTGCTTGATCACGTTGAGCTCGACCAGGCCCTCCGGGCCACGGTTGGTGGTGGGCGGGTTCCGGTCCGGGCCGTAGTCGGCCAGGTAGACCCAGCCGTTGGCCGGGTCGATGGAGAAGCGGAACGGGTTGCGGAAGCCCATCGCGTAGACCTCGGGCTTGGTCTGCGCGGTGCCCTGGGGGTAGAGGTTGCCCGACGGGATGGTGTAACCACCGCTGGCCGAGGGCCGGATGCGCAGCAGCTTGCCGCGCAGGTCGTTGGTGTTGCCGGCGCTGCGGGCGGCGTCCAGGTTGGACCTGCCCGACCGCCAGTCCAGCGGGGCGTAGCCCTGCCAGTTCGGGTCCAGGTTCGGTGGCGTGTCGTCGCCGGTGCCGATGAAGAGGTTGCCGTCGGGACCGAACTTGATGTAGCCGCCGGTGTGGCCGGGCTCCGCGAACGTCCGGTCGCGGTACGCCGGGATGTCGATGATCGTCACGCCGCTCGACGTGTTCAGCGTGTCACCGCTTACCGTGTAGCGGGAGACCCGGTTGACGTCGGTGCTGCTGCTGGCCGGCGAGTGGTACAGGTAGATGTAGCCGTTGGTGGCGAAGTTGGGGTCCAGCGCCATGCCGGTCAGGCCGTCCTCGCCGCCGGTGTAGACGCTGAGCGTGCCGGCGGTCACGGTGCTGTTGGTGGAGGGCTTGAAGATCTTCACCTGGCCGCCGCGCTGGACGTAGAAGACCCGGCCGTCCGGTGCCACACCCAGCGCCATCGGGTCGACGGTGTTGTCGTCGAGGGTGCGCTTCTCGAAGTTGCCCCAGACGGTGCCGCCGCAGTCACCGGCGGCGTTACCGGCCGCCCACCGGATGCCACCGAGCACGTGGTTCTGGAAGTTCGCCTCACTGTAGGAGCCGATCGCGTGGCCCATCGCGGTGGCCCACACCCGCCCGCCGGAGGTGTTGCGGCACCAGGAGATCGGGTGATCAGGGCCCATCGCCCGGGAGCCCGGGTTGTAGGTGCGCTCGTCGGCGGTCACCAGCACGTGCACGTTGCCGCGCGGGTTGGCGTCGAAGTTGTACCACTCCTCGCTGCGGGTCCACCGATCCGGCAGGCTGGCCGTCGACGGGTGCTTCTTGTCGGCGACGATGGCGGTGCCCTGGAGTACGCCGGGGGAGTGCTCGGGCATGTGGGCGCCACCGTTGATGGTCTGGTCCCACCACGGGTATTCGCTCTCGATGCCCATGTCGGTGGCGTTGTGGATGGCGACGATGCCCTTGCCGCTGGCGAGGTAGCCCTCCACCGCCTGGCGCTGCGCCGTCGAGGTCCAGACCATGCCGGAGGTCTGGAGCATGACGATCACGTCGAAGGTCGCCAGGTTACTGGCGGTGAAGACGCTGGAGTCCTCGGTCGCCACCACCTCGAAGTTGTTCGCGGCGGCCTGCTGTTGGAGCATGCTGATCCCGGCGGGGATCGAGTCGTGCCGGTAGCCGGTGGTCTTGCTGAACACCAGGGCGCGGAAGGCCGGGGCCGCCGATGCGGGTGGGGCGAGTCCGAGCGCCAGCAACAGGCCGGCGATCACTGAGATGAGCAGTGTGTTGCGACGCATGGCGTCTCCTAGGTTGGACGGGCAACTCCGATAGCGACCCCGGGCGCCGCGGTGCGCCAGGTTGTGCCTGGACGCGCGCGACGACACGAGGGTGGTGGTCGGTCCTCGTGCCGCTCGCCGAAGACGGCAGTCAGACCCGGCGGACGTCACACAGCGTGATGTTGGCTGTGGGTCTCGTCCGGTGATCCACGGGGTCAGGATGAGCTAGAAATAGGTGACTGTCAATCAAAGGACTAACGTCCGACGTCCTGCCCAGGTGACGACGAGCGCAATCGACTCTCTCGGTGCGGCCACGCTGCCGCTCGAGCTGCGGCCCTGGCAATCAGCCCCGGTCGAGGATTGCGGACCTCTATCCAAACATCTATCTTCATACGTGTGATGTTTCGTCGATGTCAAGGGAATGTTCGCAACATAAGAACGTAAGCCTCCGTCGATGTCTACGAAAGTTCGATGCCCAGCGCCTCGAAGCCGCCGTAGAGTTCGATCGAACCTTGTTGATGACTACTGTCTGTGAGGGCTTCTGGGATGTCAGATCCGCCGCCGACGCCACTTCTCACCCTTCGGGGCATCGGCAAGTCCTTCCTCGGCGTCCGCGTCCTCGACGGCGTCGACCTCGATGTCGCGCCCGGCGAGGTGCACGCCGTGGTCGGTGAGAACGGTGCCGGGAAGTCGACCCTGATGAAGATCGTCTCGGGTGGGCACGCGCCGGACGGCGGGACTGTCGAGTTCGCCGGCGAGTCGCGTACGTTCCGTGGCCCCCGTGATGCCCAGCGGGCCGGCATCGGCATCATCCACCAGGAGTTCAACCTGCTCCCGGAGCGCACCGTCGCCGAGAACGTCTACCTGGGGCACGAGCCGGTACGGCGCGGGCTTGTCGACCGTCGGGGAATGGTCGAGCGCACCACCCGACTGCTCGCGTCGATCGGTGAGACCACCCTGCCGGCCGAGGCCCGGGTGGGGCAGTTGGGCGTCGCGCAGCAGCAGGTCGTCGAGATCGCCAAGGCGCTCGCCCTGGACGCGCGGCTGCTCATCATGGACGAGCCGACCGCCGCCCTGGCCGACCACGAGGTCGAGTTGCTCTACGGGCTGGTGCGCCGGCTCCAGGAGCGGGGCATCGGGCTGCTGTACGTCTCGCACCGGCTCGCCGAGGTCTTCGACCTGTCCGGTCGGATCACCGTGCTCAAGGACGGCCGTCGGGTCACCACCGTGAATACCGCGGACACCACCGCCGACGAGTTGGTGCGGCACATGGTCGGCCGGGAGCTGTCCAGCTACTACCCGGACCGGGCCGCCCCGGAGGATCGGGGCCCGGTGCGGCTCAACCTTCGCGACGCGGGCAACCGGAAGCTGCGGGACGTCAACCTCCAGCTGCGCGCCGGCGAGGTGCTCGGCATCGGTGGCCTGCAGGGCTCCGGCCGCTCCGCGCTGGCCCGCGCGATCTTCGGGGTGTCGCCGTTCACGACCGGCGACGTCACGCTCGACGACCGGCCGGTCCGGCTGCGCTCACCCCGCGCCGCGATGCGGGCCGGCATCGCCTACGTCACCGAGGACCGCAAGGGCGAGGGGATCGTCCCCCGGCAGTCGGTGCTCGACAACGCGCTGCTCGCCAGCCGGGCCGTCTTCGCCGCCCGGTCCGGCCGGGCTGCGAGGACCGTCCGGATGCGCGAGTTGCTTGCCGCCGTGGAGGTCCGTGGCGCCGGCGACGACCAGGAGATCCGCTTTCTGTCCGGGGGCAACCAGCAGAAGGTCGTGCTGGCCCGGTGGCTCGCGCTCGACCCGCGGATCCTGCTCTTCGACGAGCCGACCCGGGGCATCGACGTGGGCGCGAAGTCCGCAATCCACGACCTCGTCCGCCGCCTCGCCCGGGACGGCGCGGCCGTGCTGATGATTTCGTCCGACCTACCGGAGCTGCTGGGGATGAGTGATCGGATCGTCGTCATGCGGGACGGCCACGTCGCGGGCGAACTGCCCGCCGGCGCGACCGAGGAGGAGGTCGTCGCGCTCGCGGTCGGCGCCGCACGTGAGGTTGTCCGGTGAGCGCGAGGAGTGAGCCGGGTTTGCGAGCCCCGCAGTCCCGAACCGGGGTGGCCCGATGAGCGCTCTGTCGCTGCTGCCGGCCCGGCGTCCCGTACCGGGCGTGTTCGTGGCCCTGACCCTGACCCTCACGATCGGCTGGCTGGTCGTGCTGCTCGATGGTGGTCAGCTCTTCAACCAGTCCACGACTGTGAGTCTGCTGCATGTCGCCGCCGGCCTCGGGCTGGTCGCGGTCGGCCAGACGCTTGTCATCCTGGGTGGGTCACTCGACCTCTCGGTGGCGTACGTGATCAGCCTCAGCACCCTGGTCGCGGCCGAGACGATGAACGGCAGCGACGGCGCGGTGCTGCCGGCGATCGGCCTGGTGCTCGTGATCAGCGCCGGCGTCGGACTGCTCAACGGGCTCCTCGTCACCAGGTTCCGGGTGAACGCGTTCATCGCCACCCTCGGCGTCGGGCTGCTGCTCAAGGGCTACCTCGACAACGGCTACGACGGCCCGGCCGGCACCACCGCACCCGCGCTGGTGCAGTCGCTCGGCTACCAGCGCGTCGGGCCGGTGCCGGTGTCGTTCCTGCTGCTGATAGCGGTCACCGCAGCGGCCTGGTTCGCGCTCTCGCGGACCCGCTTCGGCCACCATCTGGTCGCCGTCGGCGGGGATCCGGAGGTGGCCCGACTCTCCGGCGTCCGCAACGACCGGGTCCTCGTCACCGCCCACATCCTGTGCTCGATGTGCGCGGGGCTCGCCGGCATCTACCTCGCCAGTCGGCTCGGCTCGGGTGCCCCGCGCGTCGGCACCGAGGGCCTCTACGACCTGGAGTCGATCGCCGCCGTGGTGATCGGGGGCACCGCGCTCGCCGGTGGGCGCGGCGGTGTCATCGGCACCGTGGGTGGAGTGTTGCTGCTCGCCAGCATCGACGCCATCTTCAACCAGCTCGAGGTCGACGCCTTCTTCAAGCAGGTGATCCGGGGCGTCATCATCATCGCCGCGGTCGCCGTCTACGCCCGCCGGGCCATGCGAAAGGCGGCCTAGCCATGCAGACCGTCCAGCCCCGTTCCCTGCCGCTGCGTCTGCCACGGGTGCGTCCCGGTGGTGTCCTGCCGATCCTGGTGATCCTCGCCGTGCTGCTGGTGCTCGTCGGCATCCGGCAACCCGACTTCCTGGCCCCGCCGTCGCTGATGTCCTTCCTCGGCCGTTCGGCGCCGATCATCCTGCTCGCCGCCGGCCAGTACTTCGTGATCGTGTCCGGTGAGTTCGACCTCTCGGTCGGGTCCCTGGTCACCGCTCAGGTGGTCGTCGCCGCCCGGCTGATCGACAGCGACCCGGCGCGCACCTGGCCGGTGGTGCTGCTCCTGCTCGCCTTCGGAGCCCTGGTCGGGCTCGTCAACGGCCTGGTGACGACACGGCTGCGGGTGCCGTCGTTCATCACCACCCTCGGCATGTTCCTGATCCTGGTGGGTGCGGTCTACCTCTGGTCCGACGGCGCCCCGAAGGGTGGCCTCTCCGAGGAGTTCCGACGGTTCGGCCGGCGGGCCTTCGAGGACGTGCCGCTGCTGGGCCGGGTGCCGTACGCGCTCGTGGTTCTGGTGGTCCTGGCGGTGGCGGCCGTGCTGCTGATGCGCTCCGACTTCGGCCGGACGCTCGTCGCCGTCGGCGACAACCCGCGCACCGCCGAGCTGAGTGGCGTACGCGTGTGGCGTACCCGGACCTTCGCCTTCATCCTCAGCGGCCTCGCGGCGGCGGTGGCGGCGATCCTCCTGGGCGGCTACAGCGGCGTGTCGTTCCAGGCCGGTGCGGGTCTGGAGTTCGGTGCGATCACCGCGGTCGTCCTCGGCGGTGTGGCACTCGGTGGCGGGCGCGGCGCGGTCGTCGGGGCGATGCTCGGCGCGCTGACCCTCGAACTGCTCTTCGCCCTCATGAACTTCTACGGCGTCTCCGGCGCCCTCAGGTCGACCGTCCAGGGCGCGATCATCCTGCTCGCCGTGGCGGTCTCGGCAACCCGTTCCACGTCGAGATAAAGGGGATTCATAGTGCGACGTTCCATGGCGGCGCTTGCCGCTGTCACCCTGCTGTCCCTCACCGCCTGCGCCACCGACGAACCGGCCGCGAGCCCTTCGGGTAGTCCCCCGGCCGCCGGGTCGGGCACCGGAGACCAGTCGAAGTTCTTCGTGCAGGCCGACTACGACGCCGAGCTGTCGCTGCTCACCGCCACCGCCACCGGGCCCGCGGACAAGCCGTGGGAGCAGGTGCTCAACCCGACGATGGTCGACACCGCCAAGTTCAAGAAGAAGGGGCCGCACAAGGTCTGCTTCTCGAACGCGGCCCTGAACAACCCCTGGCGACAGGTCGGCTTCAAGACCATGCAGGCCGAGGTCGAGGCGCAGAAGAGCCGGATCAAGGAGTTCGTGCACGTCGACGCCGAGGGCAAGGACCAGAAGCAGATCGCGGACATCAACGACCTGCTCGGCAAGGGCTGCGACGCGCTCATCGTCTCGCCGAACACCACCGCCACGCTCACCCCGGCCGTCGAGGCGGCCTGCAAGGCCGGGCTGCCGGTCGTCGTCTTCGACCGCGGCGTCAACACGAAGTGCCCGGTCACGTTCATCAACCCCATCGGCGGGTACGGGTTCGGCCACGTCGGCGCCGAGTTCGTCAGCCGGAAGATGAAGCCCGGCGGCAAGGTCCTCGCCCTGCGGATCCTGCCCGGCGTCGACGTCCTGGAGACCCGCTGGTCGGCGGCGAAGGTGGCGTTCGACAAGGCGAAGGTCGACGTCGTCGGTGTCGAGTTCACCGACGGTGACCCGGCCAAGACCAAGAAGATCGTCGACGACTACATCCAGCGGTACGGCACGATCGACGGGGTCTGGATGGACGCCGGCGCGGTGGCCGTCGCGGCGGTCGAGGCGTTCCAGGACGCGGGTAAGCCCGTCCCGCCGATGAACGGCGAGGACCAGCTCGACTTCCTGAAGATCTGGAAGGACAAGCAGCTCACCGCGATCGCGCCGACCTACCCGACCTACCAGTGGCGTACGCCGATCATCGCCGCCCTGCGGATCCTCGACGGCGAGCAGGTCTCCAACCCGTGGAAGCTGCCGCAGCCGACCGTCACCCAGGACAACCTGGACCAGTACCTCGACGGGAACATGCCGCCCCTGCACTACGCGATGTGCGGCTGCACCGACCTGCCCGGTTACCCGCAGCGCTGGAAGTAGGTTCCGATGTACGCCATCGGCGTCAACCCCTGGGTGTGGGCCTCGCCGGTCGACGACAAGGCCCTGGCCGAGCTGATCCCGCGGATCGCCGCGTTCGGCTTCGACGCGGTCGAGTTGCCGATCGAGCAGCCCGGTGACTGGGATCCGATCCGTACCCGGGACCTGTTGGCGGCGCACGGCCTCGTCGCCGCCGGCGTCTGCGCGGTCACCCCGCCGGGGCGGGACCTGGTAGACGCCGCGCCAGCGGTCGTCGAGTCGACGGTGGCGTACCTCATGGGCTGCGTGGCGAGCGCGGCGGCCGTCGGCGCTGGATGCGTCGGCGGCCCCGCGTACGCCTCGGTCGGCCGCACCTGGCGGATGTCGCCAGCGGCTCGCGCGGCCTGCTACGCGGACTTCCGGCGAGCCCTGGCGCCGGTCGCCGAGCAGGCCGGCGAGCTGGGCGTGAGCATCGGCGTCGAGGCGTTGAACCGCTACGAGACGAGCGTCGTCAACACCGTCGAGCAGACCGTCGAGATGATCGACGGGCTGCCGTCGAACGTCGGCATCATGATCGATACCTACCACATGAACATCGAGGAGGCCGACCCCTACGCGGCCCTCGCCGTCGCCGGCCGGCACATCAAGCACGTGCAGGTCAGCGGCACCAACCGGGGTGCCCCCGGTGCCGACCACTTCGACTGGCCACGCTTCTTCGGCGTCCTGCGGGACACCGGTTACCAGGGCGCGATCTGCATCGAGTCGTTCACGGCGGAGAACGAGACCATCGCCACCGCCGCGGCGATCTGGCGCCCGCTGGCCCCTTCGCAGGACCGTCTCGCCACGGACGGCCTGCGTCATCTCCGGGAGATCCTCGGATAACCGCCACGGCCCGCCGCCCCCGCCCTCGTCGAGGCCGCCCCACCCCCTCTCATGTCAGGAGCACCGTCCCGTGTCCTCGTCGATTCCGCCGCTGCGCAGACTGCTGGCCGGCGCTGCCGCGACAGCGGTCACCGCCCTGGTCGCGGTGATGGCCTCGGCGTCCCCGGCCCTCGCGGCCACCACCACCCTCTACGCGTCACCCTCGGGCACCGGCACCAGTTGTTCGGCAAGCCAACCGTGTTCGCTGACCGCCGCGCAGACCGCGGTGCGGGCGATCAACAGCACGATGTCCGGTGACATCGTGGTGGAGTTGGCGAACGGCGCGTACCGGCTCTCGTCGCCGCTGCGGTTCACCGCTGCCGACTCGGGCACCAACGGCTATCAGGTGATCTGGCGGGCGGCCTCCGGCGCACGTCCGACCATCACCGGTGCTCGCGCGGTCACCGGCTGGTCGCTCGTCGACTCCGGCAAGAACATCTGGCGGGCCAGCGTTCCCGCCGGGCTCGACTCCCGTCAGCTCTACGTCAACGGGGCCGTCGCCTCGCGGGCACGCACCGCCGTGAACCGCTCCGACTTCACCTTCACCACGTCCGGCATGCGGTTCAGCAACAGCGCGCTCAACTACCTCAACAACCTGGGCAACCAGAACCGCGTCGAGGTGGAGAGCGTCGGTTCGTTCACCGACAGGTACTCGCCGGTGCAGAGCATCAGCGGAAACTTCCTGACGATGCAGCAGCCCGCGTGGAACAACAACACCTTCGGGTTCGACACCCTCTCCAGCCCGCACCGCGCCGGCCCCTTCTACCTGACCAACGCGTACGAGTTCCTGGACTCGGCGGGGGAGTGGTACCTCAACCCGAGCAACGGCCAGCTCAACTACATCCCGCTCTCCGGGCAGACCATGAGCTCCGTGAGCGTGGAGCTGCCGCAGTTGCAGTCCCTGGTCAACGTCGGCGGCACCCTCGACGCGCCGGCGCACCACATCTCGTTCAGCGGCATCACCTTCACCGGCACCAGTTGGCTCGGCCCGAGCAGCAGCAACGGTTTCGCCGACCAGCAGACCGGCGCCCACATCACCGGCACCTGGTCCCGCCCGTCCGACGCGCTGACCTCCTGCCAGGCCGGCTGCCCCCAGTTCGAGGCCACCCGACCGAACTGGAACCAGATGCCCGCCGCCGTGCAGGTCTCCGCGGCCAACACCATCGCGTTCAGCGACTCCCAGTTCGTCAACCTCGGGCAGACCGCGATCGGCATCGGCAACGACGCCAACGCGCACGCGAGCGGTGTCGGCCTGGGTGCCAGCAACATCACCGTCACCCGCTCCGAGATCGCCCGCAACTCCGCCGGTGGCGTCGTGGTCGGTGGCGTGCGGGCCGATGCCCACCACCCGAGTGACCAGCGGATGGTCAACCGCAACATCACCATCAGCAACAACCGGGTGCACGACCTCGGCCTGGAGTACCGGGGCGTGGTCTCGATCCTGACCACCTACGTGAACACTGCGACGGTCTCGTACAACGAGGTCTACAACATGCCGTACACCGGCCTGTCGGTCGGCTACGGCTGGGGTGCCAACGACGCCGGCGGCAGCCAGCACTACGCGAACCGCGGCCTGTACAACTACCAGCCGCGTTACACGACGGCGACCACTGCGGCCAACAACCAGGTCATCGGCAACTACGTGCACGACGTGATGCAGCAGATGACCGACGGCGGCTGCATCTACACGCTGTCGGCGAACCCCGGCGCGACGATCAACCAGAACTACTGCCTGCGGACCAACGGCTGGTTCGGGCTCTACTTCGACGAGGGTTCCCGCTACTACACCGCCCGTAACAACGTGTTCTCCTCCACCGGCACCTGGGCGACCGCCAACTACTGGTACGCGGAGAACATGGGCAACTTCACCGTCACCAACAACTGGTCGACGAACAACTCCACGAACGTGACGAACGGCGACCGTGGAAACGTCGTCAACAACAACGTCACGGTCAGCAACGGCAGTTGGCCGTCGGGCGCGCAGACGGTGATCAACGCCGCCGGCGTACAGAGTGGTGGCGGCACCAACCCGCAGAACGTGCAGATCGTGGGCGTGCAGTCGGGCCGCTGTGCCGAGATCGGCAACTCCAGCACGACCAACGGCACGTTGGCTCAGATCTGGGACTGCATCAGTGCAGCCACCAACCAGCGGTGGACCCACACCGCAAGCCGGCAGCTCATGGTCTACGGCACCAAGTGCCTGGACGCCTCGGGACAGGGCACCACCAACGGCACCACGGTGGTGATCTGGGACTGCAACGGTCAGGCCAACCAGCAGTGGAACGTCAACGCCAACGGCACGATCACCGGAGCGCAGTCGGGCCTCTGCCTGGACGCCAACGGTGCCGCGACGGCCAACGGCACGAAGTTGATCCTCTGGGCCTGCTCCGGCGGCGCCAACCAGCAGTGGCAGCTGCGTAGCTGACCCGGACCCGCGGGCTCTCGACTGGCGCGCGGGGAGACCTGCCGACGAGCGGTATACCTCAGAGGCATAAATATGCCTCTGAGGTATACCGCTCATCAGCGCGTGCGCCCCGGGTGACGGTGACCGACGGTGGTCGACCCGGCCCGCTCGGGTCTACTGCCCGGCACCCGCCGGGGCCACCGTCAACCCGGCAACTGCCTCGTAGCGGACCGGGATGGGGTCGGTGAGTTCCCCGACGAACGTGTCGTCGACGTGGTCGAGGAAGCCGATGAGGGACCAACCGTCGGCGGGTCCGGGGACCAGCCGGGGCGCGTACAGGTGCGGGTGGGCGAACGGCTTGGCGGACGCGATGTCCCACGGGCCGAGCGTGCTCTCGCCGGTCGCCACCCAGATCCGGTGGTCGTCGCGGCGGGCGCTGCCGGTGGCGTCGGTGGAGAACAGCAGCAGCGGCTGCCCGTCGATCACCGCGACCTGGGGTACCTCCAGGTGACCGAAGCCGGCCGGTGTCGACAACGGCGGCGCGACGGTCCAGGTGACGAGGTCGGTGGAGGTGGCGTGGCCGACGACGCCACGGGTGTTCGCCGGGCCGGTGTTGGCGCGGGCGGTGACGAGCATGTGCCAACCCTCGCCGTCGGGGTCGGGGAACACCCAGGGGTCGCGCCACGCCTGCTCGTACCACAGGTCCTTGTCAAGCAGTTCGTACCAGGTGGGGTCGGCCTGGACGATCGGCTCGGTGCCGTGCCGGTGCCAGGTCATGAGGTCGTCGGAGACGGCCAGCCCGATGCGTTGGACGAGCCCGTCCTCGGCGCGGCCGACCCCGGTGTAGAACAGGTACCACCGCCCGTCCGGCCCGCGCACGGTGCAGCCCGTCCAGGTCGCCAGGTCGTCCCAGCCGGGCGCGTCGGCGGGGACCACGGCGTCGGCGACCAGGCGCCAGGAGCGCAGGTCCTTCGAGACGGCGTGACCGATGGTGGCCCGGCGGTGGCGGCGGTGCGGGTCGTGCAGGGCGCGGGACGCGCGCAGGAAGAACACGTGCCAGAGGCCGTTGTCGTCGCGCGCGTACCAGCTGTCCCACACCCAGTGGTCGGGTAGACGAAGCATGGTCGGAAACCTAGCACTAAACCGTTTTAGCGTCGGCCAAGGCTGGTCCGCAGTCGTTCCCCGGAAGGTCCGGGCGGTCAGCCGGCCGGAGGCGCGAGGGACCGGCGTCGGCGCAGCGGCATCGGGACGAGCGCGGGCTCGGCGACGCCGTCGTCCAGGAGCAGCTCGACCGCGCGTCGTCCCATCTGCTCGTGCGGCAACGCCGTGGTGGCCAGGCTGGGCCGCAACCAGGCGGCGATCGGGTCGTCGTCGAACGAGATGACCGAGATGTCGTCCGGGACGGTCAGCCCCGCCTCGCCGAGTGCCTGGTAGGCGCCGAAGGCCAGGCGGTCGTTCATGCAGATGATCGCGCTGGGACGCTTCGGCTTGCTCAACAGGCCACGCATCGCGGCGTAACCGTGCTCGGGCAACCACTCGGTGCAGAAGCACTCGGCCAGGAGGTTGACGTCCGCCTCTTCAAGCGCCTGCCGGATGCCGTGCAGGCGGGCGCGGGCGGCGAGCGAGACCTCCGGGTCGTCCTCCTTGAGTCGGTTGCGGCCGATCAGCGCGATCGCGTCGCGGTGGCCGAGCTCCAGCAGCGCGGTGGCGACGGAACGGCCGGCCCCCTCGTCGTCGGGCACCACGCTTGGCAGACCGTCGGGGCTTGTGGCGTTGAGCAGCACCACCGGGCCGCCGAGGATTGCCGCTGGCACGGTCAGCCGCCGGGTCGCCATCGCCGCGTAGATCACCCCGTCGACCTGCCGGTCCAGGACGGCCTCGATGGCGTACTGCTCGAAGGTGGCGTCGCCCTGCGTCTCGGTGATGAGTAGGACGTGGTCCCGCTCGCGGGCCGCGTCGAGAGCGCCGCGGATGAGGTCACCGGCGAACCGGGTGGTGGCCACGATGTCGGAGACGAACGCGATGGTCGCGGTCTTGCGGGTACGGAGGCTGCGCGCGGCGAGGTTGGGCCGGTAGCCGAGCTCCTCGGCGGCGGCGAACACCCGTTGGTGTGCCTCGGCCGAGAGTCGGGTGCCCTCTCTGCCGTTGAGCACCATCGACGCGGCGGTCTTGGACAGCCCGGCTCTCCGCGCGACGTCGGCGAGTGTTGCTCTGTTGCGGCCCATCAGTCCTCCGAATCAGGCGCGGTGCCACGGGCGCCGCTCCTGCCCATCATGATGCGTCGCCGCCCGGGATCGAGCGCCGGCCACGTCGGCGTGGTGTGAACGAGTCGTTTCCGCACCGTTGCCAACTTGTCCTTGACAGCTCCCCGCGCCGCGCGCATGCTCTGCTAAATCAGTTTAGCGACCACTTCTGGCGCATCCAGAGGCGCCTTCGGTGGATCTCAAGGAGTCATGAGATGGCAGATGTGGTGACGAAGTTTCCGCGACGGAGAACCGTGCTTCTCGCGTCGCTGCTGGCGGTGGGGTTGAGCGCGACGGCGTGCAGCGCGCCGGGGGAGGACCGGTCGTCGACCCAGAAGTCCGATGCCGCCGTCAAGACCGAGCTGGGCACCGACCCGATCACCCTGGAGATGTACGCGGAGACCGGCTTCCCGCTGGCCAAGGCGTTGGCCGAGGAGTTCTCCAAGCAGCACTCGAACGTGAAGTTCAACATCCGCGAGGACCAGTTCACGGTGATCGTGGAGAACGCGCCCCGGGTGATGGCGTCGGACAACTCGCCCGACATCATCCGGCTCCCCACGATGGTCGACCTGGTCAAGGACGACCTGCTCAAGAACCTCGACCCGTACTTCACCGCGTACGGCTGGGACACGTTCCCCGCCTCCCAGCTGGTGCAGCTGCGTGTCGGCGAGAACACCCGGGGCACCGGCTCGCTGTACGGGATGGGGCTCGGCTACAGCGTCACCGGCGTCTTCTACAACAAGAAGCTGGCCACCCAGATCGGCATGACCCAGCCACCGGCCACGGTCGCCGAGTTCGAAGAGCTGCTGGCCAAGGCGAAGACCGGCGGGGTCCAGCCGATCATGCAGTTCAACAAGAACACCGCGGGCATCAACTTCCCGCACCAGGCGCTACAGAACCAGTTCGGCGACCCGACCCAGGTCGCCGACTGGATCTTCCAGAAGCCGGGAGCCACGTTCGACACCCCGGCAGCCCTGAAGGCCACCCAGACCATCCAGAAGTGGGCGCAGGCCGGCTACTTCACAAAGGACGCCAACGCGCTCGACTACGCGGGCATGGTGGGGGAGTTCCAGAAGGGCAACGGCCTGTTCATGTTCAACGGTGACTGGGAGTCGGCGAACCTCGACAAGTCGATGCCCGGCAACGTCGGCTTCTTCCTCTTCCCCACCGAGTCGTCGGGTGGAAAGCACGTGGCGATGTCAGCCCCCAACACCTTCGGCGTCTCCGCCAAGGCGAAGAACCCGGACGCCGCCGCGTACTTCCTGAACTGGGTGCACACGAACGCCAAGGCCCGCGAGATCTCGGTGACCGTTGGCGGCTCCAGCCCGGGTGGCCCGAGTGACCTGCCGGTGCCGAGCGCCGCCCCGAACACCGTGCTGGCCGAGACCCTGAAGGCGTCGCAGCAGCTCGGCGCGGAGAACGGCGCGGTGGACTTCACCGCTAACGCGACCGGCGGCATCTTCGCCGCCGCGATCACGCCGGAGATGCAGAAGCTGATCGCCGGCCAGCAGACGCCCGAGGGGTACGTGAAGGCGGTCCAGGCCGAGTACCAGAAGGAACTGTCCCGATGACGTCTGCCCTCGGCAGCGCACCGACCGGGCACGACGATCGTCGCGCCCGTCCGACCCCCACGCGGGCCCACCGATTCCGGTGGGCCCGCGCGGCCGGGACCGGCTGGTTGTACGTCCTGCCCGCCCTGGTGATGTACGCGGTGTTCGTGCTGCGCCCGCTCGTCCTGACGCTCCAGTACTCGCTGTACGACTGGAACGGGATCGGGGTGGCCCGCTGGGTGGGCCTGGACAACTACCTCACCGTCTTCACCGACGGCGACCTGCTGAAGATCATCGGCAACGCCATCGTCCTGATCGTCTTCTTCAGCTTCATCCCCGTCGGGCTCGGGCTGTTGGTGGCGAGCATGGTTCGCCGGATCACCACCGGCGCGTTCGGCACCGTGGTCCGGACCATCCTGTTCCTGCCGCAGGTCATCCCCCTGGTGGCGGCGGGCATCGCGTGGAGTTGGCTGCTCTCGTCGAACGGTCTGGTCAACCAGGCGCTGCGCGCGGTCGGGCTGGGTGGCGTCGCCCGCGCCTGGCTCGGTGACTTCGACACGGCGTTGCCCGCCGTGGGTGTCATCGGGGCCTGGGTCCTGCTCGGCCTCTGCACGATCCTGCTGGTCACCGGCATGAGCAAGATCGATCCGGCGCTGTACGAGGCCGCCCGCCTGGACGGTGCCGGTCCGGTCCGCGAGTTCCTCGCCGTGACCCTGCCCAGCCTGCGCCAGGAGATCGGTGTCTGCCTCACCGTGACGATCATCGCGGCGCTGGCGAGCTTCGACATCGTCTACATCTCCACGAGTGGCGGCCCCGGCCTCCAGACCACGGTGCCGGGCCTGGAGATCTACCGGCTGGCCTTCTCGCAACGGCAGGTGGGGCTCGCCTCGGCGCTCGCCGTCGTGCTGATGCTGCTGGTGCTGGCGTGCGTCCTCCCGATCCAGCGTCTGAGCCGAGGGGAGAAGCCGTGAACCTGAGCCGCCGCGAACAGGTGACCGGCCGCGTCTTCCTGATCGCCCTGATCGTGGTGACCCTGCTGCCGTTCGTCAGCATGCTGTCGGCGGCGCTACAGCCCCGTGGCACCGTGCCGAACGGCCTCGAGTGGCCGTCCGACCCGCAGTGGGGGAACTTCGCCGACGCCTTCACCGCCGCCAACATGGGCGCCCTGCTCCGTTCCAGCCTGCTCATCGTGGCCGGCGTCGTACCGGTGTCGGTGCTCATCGCGACGATGGCCGGCTTCGGGCTCGGTCAGCTGCGGGTGCCCGGCGGTCGACTCGTCTTCGGCCTCTTCCTGCTGGGTCTGACCCTGCCCTTCGAAGCCGTGGTCACACCGCTCTACTACCAGATGCAGGACCTCGGTCTGCTCAACACGCGTTGGGCCATCATCCTGCCGCTGATCGGGCTGTACATGCCGTTCGCGGTGTTCTGGATGCGGGCGCACTTCACCAACGTGCCGGTCGAGTTGTCCGAGGCGGCCCGGGTGGACGGCAGCAGCACGTGGCAGTTGTTCTGGCGGGTCCAGGTGCCGCTCGCCCGCCCGGCGATCGCCTCGCTGACGATCCTGATGTTCCTCTGGACGTGGAACCAGTTCCTCCTCGCCATCGTCCTCGTCGACGACGCCACCAAACGCACGATGGCCGGGGCGCTCGGCGCGTTCCAGGGTCAGTGGGGCACCGATCTGGTGCTGCTGTGTGCCGGGTCGCTGCTGATTCTCACCCCGACCCTCATCGTGTTCCTGATCTTCCAGCGACAGTTCATCAAGGCCCTGATCCAGGGGTCAGTGAAGGGGTAGGCAGTGGTCTCACAGCCACAGATCCACGGCGACGTCGACGAGCGCTACGGCCGCGTCGCCGACGTCTTCCGCGACAACTTCACCTCCCACGGTGAGGTCGGCGCGGCGGTCACCGTCTACGTGCGGGGCCGCAAGGTCGTCGACCTGTACGGCGGGGTGGCCGACACCCGCACCGGGCGGCCCTGGGAGGCGCACACACCGGCAGTCGTCTTCTCCTGCACCAAGGGGATCCTGGCGGTCTGCGCCTACCTGCTGGTCCAACAGGGTCGGCTCGACCTCGACGCCCCCGTGACGCGCTACTGGCCGGAGTTCGGCCAGCACGGCAAGGCGCACATCCCGGTGCGCTGGCTGCTCACCCACCAGGCCGGTCTGCCCGCGCTGGACCGCACCCTGACCCTCGACGAGGTCCTGGCGTGGGATCCGGTCGTCACGGCGATCGAGGCGCAGGCCCCGCTGTGGGAGCCGGGCACCGCGCACGGCTACCACTCGATGACGTACGGCTGGCTGGTCGGCGAGGTGATCCACCGCGTCACCGGCCAGTTCCCCGGCGCGTTCTTCGCCGACACCGTCGCGGACCCGCTCGGCCTGCGTACCTGGCTGGGGCTTCCGGCGGCCGAGAGCGACAGCGTGGCCTGGGACCTGGCACCGCCCCCGGACCCCGACCCGTTCGTGGACCCGGTCGCCGAGCGGGGCATCACCATGGGGGGCGCCTTCGCCTTCCCGGCCGACGCCGACGGCCTGGTGAGCTTCAACGACGACGCCATCCGGGCCGCCGGTGTGCCCGGCGCGGGCGCGGTGAGCACCGCCGACGGCCTCGCCCGCCTCTACGCGGCGTGTGTGTCGGACCTCCAGGGTGGACCGCTGCTCACCGCCGCGTCGGTGGACGACGCGGTCGTCGTCCGGTCGCGGGGTCAGCAGCGACACGGACCGCCGGACACCGGCCAGCGTTGGGGTACCGGCTTCCTGCTGCACTCGCCACCGGCCCGGCCCCTGCTCGGTGAGCGCAGCTTCGGCCACGACGGCGCGGGCGGCAACCTGGCCTTCGCCGACGCCGAGCACCAGGTGGGGTTCGGCTACGTGGTCAACCAGATGCGCGCAATGGGTGACGAGCGCGCCAACCGCCTCACCGCCGCCGTCCACGCCTGCCTGACCACCTGACCCCGGCCGGCCCCACCCACCCCCCCCCACCCCCGGGGCCGGCCGGCCCCCTCGGTCGATCATGAAGTCATTGCCTCGACACGCCGTGGACGGTGGCAACAACTTCATGATCACCGAGGTGGGGGGTGTCGCCTGGTCCATGGCCTCAGGGCTTGGGCTGGTTGAGCGGCCAGCAGGATGCGGAGCACTGCAACAAACCTGCAAGCGTCAGCTATTGCCCTCAGGGAAACCGCTTTCCTACGATTGCGTTACATCGATGTTTCCCTTAACGGCCGGGCGAGCAGGTGGCCCGCTCGCAGCGCATCCCTGCCTTGACCAGGGCGTGAGAGACCTCGATGACGTCATTGCGATTCATTGTCGTCAATTCGTAAGACGCCCGTCGACAGGTGCGGTCGCGACGACCATCGGACGAAGCCTGGAACCAGACGAATGCGAAGGTGAGGCGACATGAGACGACCAGTCGTGTTGCGACGTCAGGCGGTGGTGGCCGTCGCGGCCCTGGTGGCCGCGCTCGGAGTGGCCCTGCCGACCCCGCAGGCATCGGCGGCGGTCGGCAGCGCCACCGGCTACGCCACCCAGAACGGCGGAACGACCGGAGGCGCGGGTGGGCAGACGGTGCGGGCCAGCACGGGCACGGCGATCCACGCGGCGCTGTGCGGTCGGACCAGCAGCAGCACCCCGATCACCATCGAGGTCTCCGGGACCATCAACCACGGCAACACCAGCAAGGTGTCGGGGTCGAGCTGCAACACCGCCGCCGGCGTGATCGAGCTCAAGCAGATCAGCAACGTCACCATCGTCGGCGTCGGCAGCGGTGCCGTCTTCGACCAGCTCGGCATCCACATCCGCGACTCCAGCAACATCATCATCCAGAACGTGACAGTGCGGAACGTCAAGAAGTCGGGCTCACCCACCTCGAACGGTGGGGACGCCATCGGCATGGAGAGCACGGTCCGCAACGTCTGGGTCGACCACGTCACCCTGGAGGCCTCGGGCGGGGAGTCCGAGGGGTACGACGGCCTCTTCGACATGAAGGACAACACGCAGTACGTGACCCTGTCCTACAGCATCCTGCGCAACTCCGGTCGGGGCGGCCTGGTCGGGTCGAGTGAGAGCGACCTGTCGAACGGCTTCATCACGTACCACCACAACCTCTACGAGAACATCGACTCCCGTACGCCGCTGCTGCGGGGCGGTGTCGCCCACATCTACAACAACCACTACGTGAGCCTGCACGAGTCCGGCATCAACTCCCGGGCCGGGGCCAGGGCCAAGGTCGAGAACAACTACTTCCGCGACTCCAAGGACGTGCTCGGCACGTTCTACACCGACGAGCGCGGCTACTGGCAGGTCGCCGGCAACGTCTTCGACAACGTGACCTGGTCCAGCGCCGGCAGCGAGAACTACCCCGCCGGCCCCAACCCGACCTCCACCACCACGGTCAGCATCCCGTACGGGTACCGCCTCGACGGGGCGAACTGCGTGCCGGACGTCGTCCGTCAGACGGTCGGCGCCAACACGGGCCTCAAGGTGTCGGACGGCAGTTGCTCGCCGCAGACCCCGCCGCCCACGACGCCGCCGCCGACCACCCCGCCACCCACCACACCCCCGCCGACCACGCCCCCGCCCACCACGCCGCCGCCAAGCGGCGGGACCAACCTCAGCCTCGGCGCCGGCGCCGACGGCTCCAGCAAGGCCAGCGGGACCAGCTACGGCAACGTGCGCGACGGCAACCTGAGCACCTACTGGTCGCCGGCCGGGTCGACCGGCACGATCTCGATCAAGTGGGGCTCCGCTACCCGGGTGTCCCGAGTGGTGATCCGGGAGCCGTCCGGCACCCAGGGCTCCATCGGGGCCTGGCAGTTGATCAACAACGACAACGGGGCCGTGTTGGCCGCCGGCAGCGGAGCAGGTTCGATCACCTTCTCGGCGACGGCGATGAGCAAGATCAACTTCAAGATCAACAGCTCCGGCGGTACGCCCCGGGTCGGCGAGTTCGAGACGTACGCCAGCTAGGCGGTCGAGTCCTTACCCCGGCGGCGCAACGTGCCGCAGGGCCGGTAACCGTCGCCGAGGCGGATGCGGTGAGGAGCGGTACACCTCAGCGGCATAGTTATGCCGC